>NZ_RPZY01000013.1:0-12002 GCF_008661855.1 Varibaculum sp. | reverse complement strand
TAAGTCGAGGGGAATGCTTCGGGCGTTAAATCAGTGAAAATCCCATTTCATTGGCCGGATTTCGGGTCGCGAGGCAAAATCCGCCCCTGTGCGCAAACGAGAGCAGCAGGAAAACCTCCCAGCCAGACCCGATTTGGGACTATTGGTTACGTTCGCGCCAATGCGGCGGCATTTCGGATAGATAATCCACCTCGCGATGCCTCTCCGCTCCATCGCAAGCCTCGTCCTCGTCAAAGACTGAATCAACATTTTCCTGCCAGGAGGTAGGTTTCCCCTCTCGCATACGGATAGAATCAACCTCACTGTAGGTACGTACTGCCGCATGTTTCATAGCTAGCTGTTTCGCTTTACCACGTTTGACAATATCGCGTCTACCTGGCTGTCACGCCGTTGCAAACCTAATTCAGCAAAAAGTAAATCGACTTCCTCATCCAGGCTGCGTCCTTTGCTATCGGAACGAATCCAGGCAAGCAAATCGTCAAGCTGGTCATCTCCATAAGCAGTTAGCGGTAATCCCCTAGAAAGCGGAGGTCGCTTGATGGGGCGATTCGGAGCATCGTCTTCTTCGGGCATCGGCGCAAGCGCCGGTGAAAGCTCGACGGAAGGAGGCTGCACAGCCGGTTCACCAGCGGGAACAGGAGAAGCTGCAACCTGGCGTTGGGCTTGTGCTTTCTTGCGTTCTTCAACTACATCTACCACTAGGTCAAGTAGGCGTTGGGCTTGAGCCGCCGGATCCATAAATACGGCGGTAGAGTAAACCATGCTGACTACCCAACCATATTCTTTAAGCCGGTCAAGCCAATGCCGTTCGCGACGTCGTAATGATTTTTCTGCCACATAGTCGGGATTATCGGTGAGCACTGCGACCAACAATTCATCTGGATAATCGGGATGCCCGATTGCTAAAGGAATCCGCATACCGTTCTTTGGTCCCAGATTCGGGATTACGGTTAATCCCACCGAATATAGTCTTTCTGCAAGATCTAATAGGAGACGATCAGGTTGCGATTCTTCCTCGCCCATTGCCTGAGCTGCCTGGACTGGGCCTACAGTTTGCGACTGTGAGCGGGCAGCTTGCAGCAGGTCATACAGCATTTTCGAGCCGGCACTATGAAGCCGCTGGGAATCGATTGCTTGCGGGGAAATTGAAGAAATGAGTGACAGCTCTTTACGTACCATAGATAGCGCATCTACCAGTAGCGCAGTGCCATCAGCTGCTGATATTACCCCGAAATTATGTAGCACCTGTCCGTGGGGAGTTTTCGCGAAACCAATCGATAAAATAACGTGATCTCGGCGCAAACCGGCTGCTCCGGCGGCATCTACTATCACGAATGGTTCTTCTGGGTTATTTGCTAAGAACTTATCTAGTTCGGGGTTACGGGCAACTTCACTCATGATAGCAGCGCTAATTCGTTGCGCATGTTTGACCGTTAAGGCTACTACCCCTAGAGATTCTTTCGGTTGGTTCGCGGCGTGCTGGCACACCTGGCGCACAACCTCTTCAACCTCTTGCGAAGAGGTTTCTACACATTGCGCCCCTATCGCGGGCATTCCTCTGCCATCAACTACGGTTAAAGTGACCGGACGAGAAGGACGAGGTACCGTTACTGGCATCACGTCTCGTCCGTAGTTGTGTTCTGCCAGGAATGAGGTTACCCATTCGTTTACCCGACTGCGGGTAGGAGGTGCAGTTAGTTGCGGGAATATACCGGCGAAATCTGAAACGGTTCCCTGTTCACTGCGGCGTACATCTCCCACAACTACCACTTGTTTAGCGCGAGCAACTGCCGGTACAACTTCCGCTAGATTGGCGTTTTCTATCCCGTCTAAGACCAGCAAATCTACTGGATGATCATTGCCAAGAATCTGCGGTATCATCACTGGCGGGATAGCGCGGATAGGACGCAGACGTTCCACAATCGGGAATTGTCCGATTATTTCTGGTAAATCGGTGCGTGCATCTTTGAGAACCTGTTCCAAGTCGGCAATGTTTTCAGTTTGCGATTCCACCAGTTTTGCCACCTGGCGCTGAATATGTTCTAGAACTTGAGTAGAGAGCGAATTAACTTGGGCAAGATCTAGTTCTCGTAGGCTGGCAGCTAGTTCTTCTAAATGTTCACCGTCAAAGTGGGCGAGCCTATCATCAAGTCGCAGCATTTCCGCCAAAGCCGATGCCCACCAGGCTAAATCTAGCTCCATGCGCACCAAATCGGCAGGGACTCTTCTGGCGCGTAAATCTTCTACCAGTTCGTCTACCCCGAAATCGTGTAGCTCTTTCAAAATCGCTACCCGTTGCGGCAGTCTTTGAGCACCTTTTTCATCTGCTGAAAGGCTATCCATCAAACTGGCTAGTTTATCTAGCGGCATTTCTGATAAATCACCAAAACCAGTTGAAAAGAAGGGCTGCAGTTGGGAAAGATGACTACGCAGTGCTTCCTCAGCTTTTTGCATCTGGTCGAGGCGACCAGGAAGCACCGGCCAGCCCCCGCCCGGAGAATACTCACGCCAAATCCGTCTTTGCTGTTGTACCCGGATTAGCTCCCGATGTAAATCTTCGACTTTACGTCCCGGACGCACCATGTCTTTAGCCTGTTTTACCAGGTGACGACGCTGGGATTCTTTCATGTTCAGGGCGCGTTCTTTACGCCATTTCTTGGTCGCGGTCGCAATCACCATATCGGCTGCTGAACGTTCAAAAACCTGGGGTTTGAAAACATCCATTGCTTCGCGCAAACCATCAAGCATTTTCAATTGATCATGCCACTGGTTGAGGGTGGTGGCTCGGCGTAAACCGGTTTCTTTTTGTGTTCGGTCAATATCCGCGCGTACTTGCGGCAAGGTTCTACCTGCCAATTGATTAACGCCATCAACTGCGGTATCAACCATTTCTGGCGAAGACACCACCACCGAATACCAAGGGTTACTGGCTCGGGTTTGCGAGAATATTCCTTCTCGCTGGGCTTGTGCCAGTAGCTCTTGAACTCGTTTTGCCCCATCTGAGGCAATGTGATGCAAAGTTTCTAAATCGAAACGCACTTTGGTTCTAGGTCCAGGTTTCATAGCAGTTAAATCTGCTAACACCTGGAGCGCATCATAGGCGGAGACTTGCCAGGGGTCACGTTTACAATGCAATTGTTCCATATATCCGCCCAGTTGGGAACGGATTTGGGAAAGCTCATTACGCATCTGAGTGGTGGCAGCGCCCGCTTCGGAATCTATTGCGGGTACCGCAGTGCCAAGAGTTTCTAGCAGCTTTGCGGGTACAATATCGCGCCACCGGCTGCGATTAGATAAATCTAAGGTGAGGCTGTCTAAACCTAAACGCCCGAGAACTGCAAATACCTGTTGTAGGCGACGGCGCGCTCCCGGAACGTAGGCTATGGTTCTTCCTGCGCTGGCTCCGTCAGCAAGTATCGCTGCCACTGTGGAGGTTATTTCTGATTCTGGGGGCGCATCTAAGAGCAAGTTTGCACCGGAAGCGACCGCATCTAGCACATTGTGTTGAGCGGGATCCAGGTCGCCAACTCCGTGTTCTGCCAAGGGGTCACGGTCGGTTACTACCGGATCGGGCAGTGGGGACAGAACCGCTCCCGCAGCCTGGACATCTCCGCACAGCGCTGCGACTACCGGTGAGTGTTGCAATAAATCTTTATTAAGCGAAAAGTCTTTTACCAGGTTAGATAAGGGGTGTAGATACTGTCCGACAGTCAAAGAATCATACAGGTCAAACCCCAACAGGTGTCGCAATCCCAAACGGCGCAGCTCATGTAATGCATTCGTAGGGCTAAATGCTACTTCTGTCTGCAATCCCTGCAATATGGAAACGATCTCACCCTGTTCACCTTTTTCGCGCAGCGCAGCTTCTAGCGGAGGCCATACTTCTACCGCAGTATCTAAAGTGAGCAGCACATCCTCGTCTGCGGTTAAGGAAATTTCTACCGGACATAGCAGAGCCGGCCCGGTGATGGTGCGCGGTTCGCTGGCGCGAACTTTTTCAATATCGTAAACTGCGCTCTCGGTGTCATCTGGTTGCGGAGTATCCTCATTGGAAACCCCAGTTGAGCTTAGGGTAGAGGCAGCGGCCGCCGAGGTTTTCGTAGCTGAGGACGCGCCGTTCACGCTGGCGCGATCCCAGGCTGCCCCCAGACTCCCGCCCTGCCGCCAGGAAGCAGTACCGATAGCCAGATAAACCGGACCGGAACCATAACGAGATTCACGATCACGCGCAGCGGAGAGCACTTCCCGTGCTCGAATCCGACAATGTGAAAGGGCACGCGGTTCTCGTACCAGGTTTGATAGGCGTGTCGGCCGCCCTCCGTAAAGTTGCGCCAAGCCCCCGGGGTGCGCGGCAGATAGTTCCAAATATCCAGAGGCAGTTTCCTCTGCAATAATCTGCTCTAGATTGGCGATCCAGCGCGTTAAGGCCTCATCAATTAGTTGTTCCCGGCTAGTGACAGCCGATTTTACCGGCTGTGCTTCACTGTCTGCCGTTTCTGTTGAGTTCATGTTCGTTTCCGGGTTATAGCTCACCATGCCAGCATACGAGAAGTAAAAGGTTTTCCCTGGTTGCCATGCCCTAAGAACTCGAAAACGACATTTATCACTTCCCCAAGACACCTAGCGATTTTCGCGCTCAGTTTCTAGGCGGGTTTCCGAGTGTTATCCTAGACAGGTTGAGGCGCTATCTCTCGCCTTGCGCCCTCGTAGCTCAGGGGATAGAGCACCGCTCTCCTAAAGCGGGTGTCGGACGTTCGAATCGTCTCGGGGGCACCATAAACGCGCTGCTTTTCGCGCCCTCAAAAGTCACTCTCGCCAGGGATAACGGCGAGGACGAACCGGGGATTACTAACCTAGGTTCCGGTATCGCGCGACTGGTTATCCATAATCCGTTGCCGCTCTGCTCGTTCTTTCCGCCGTCGCATCGCCCGCTCACGTGGTCCCTCAATCGAAATAAAAGGACGGGAAACCCGAAGGGTAACATCGACTCTCCAATGTCGCCATAGCCAAAGCCCCACAGTCACTGCCACCAGTAAAGAAGCTATCGCCCCCACCCCGAGTGACCAACGCGGCCCCCAATGTTCGGCCACCCAGCCAATTATTGGGGCTCCAATCGGAGTGGTTCCCAGGAAGAAGAGGAAATAGATAGAGAGCACTCGTCCTCTAATTTCTTCGTCAGTAGAAACTTGGATAGCAGCATTTGCACAGGTAAGCAGGTTTAGCATCACGAATCCGGTAGGTATCAGCAGCAGCGCAAACACCTCATAGGTGGGGCAAAGCGCCAATGCGCCCTCTAAAATCCCGAAAATTACCGCTGAAACCACCACGGTAAAAACCCTCGGTTGGGTACGGCGCGCCGCCTGGAAAGCTCCCCCAAGAGCCCCGATAGCCATCACCGACCCCAACAAACCGTATTCTCCCGCTCCTTTGCCGAACACTTTAGTTGCCATCACCGCTTGCGTAAGCTGGAAGTTTAGCCCCAAGGCTCCCACAACCGTCAAAATCACGATAATAGCTTTAATATCGGTACGGTTTTGCACGTATCGCAATCCCTCACGCATCATTCCCTTGGTGCGAGGAGCCTTTTCGGGGGTGTAAAGCCGGGCGGTATCCATGAAACATAGCCCCACCACCGGCACTATAAACAGGGCAAAATTGGCGATAAACACCCAGCCTGGACCGATTCCGGCAATCACAAACCCCGCCAGTCCCGGACCGATTAAACGGGCAGAATTAAAAGCCATAGAGTTTAACCCCACCGCATTAGGTAAATCCTGCTCGGTGACCAGTTCCGAAATAAAGGCTTGGCGCGCAGGGGAGGTTAAACAATCGGCTACCCCACTCACCAGGGCGATTATATAGATATGCCAGAGGGCGGCTACCCCGGTAAGTAACAACACTCCGGTTAAAAGTCCGCTAAGGGCGACTACGCATTGACAGATTTGGATGATGTGACGCCGATCGAAGCGGTCGGCAACTATTCCGGCAGGTATAGATAGCAACAATTGTGGCAGGAACTGCAAGGCGGTGACCAGCCCTACCGCGAAACCAGAGTGAGCGGTAAGCACGGTTAATACCACCCAGTCTTGAGCGACTCTTTGCATCCAGGTGGCGGTGGAAGCGAAGATATTGGATAGCCACCACAGCCGGTAGTTGCGGTATTTGAAGGAAGTGAATGTGCGCGACAAAACTACCTCCCCCATTTTTGGAATCACCAATCCGCTATAGTTTCAGCCTACTCGGGTTATTTCGTTGTGCCATCTATCCTCGCTAAAAGCGTAGCTGACTGGTCGAGGGACGAGGGTGAAAGATTAGCTGCTATCGCCTAAGTGACCCGATACACGGAGCTAGTTTTTGGACACTCTCACCCCGTCCGTTAAACTGTGGGAGTGCTTTGACATTGGAGATGTCGCATAGTGGCCTAGTGCGCTCCCCTGCTAAGGGAGTTGGGGTGGATAGCCCCTCGAGGGTTCGAATCCCTCCATCTCCGCCGACAGACCAGGTTTTACCCCCTATTTATCTCAGTTTTTAGGGTGGTTGTTAGCGCTTCTCACCAGTTTTAACGCCAAAGTGACAGAAAACTACGCGAAGCTTTTTAGGCACTAACCCCAATTTCGCTACCCCATACGCGGCAAAGCACGCCTATCTGCGGCTTATTAGTTTATTCCCCGCTATAAATATGTTTTGGCCACGCCATCACTCGGCGTAGATTACGCACCTGGAAGCGTTCTAACAGTTTTCCGCCGCCGTAGATTCCCCCCACCAGCACCGCAGCGGTAATGAGGGCAGCTATCAAGAGCGAGACCCAAGAGGCATTAAGGAGGACGCAGACCAGCATAATTAATCCCGAAGGGAGAGCGCACAGCAACAACGCCGCCATTGAGGATGCCATGGCAGCCAGCATAGATTTTCCACTTCCTCCCGAATTATTACGCAGAGCCGACTGCCCCGGTGCCGGGCTGGGGATAGTAACCACCGCAGAAATCAAAGAATTTGCACCCAAAGCCACTAACAGGTAGCAGCAGGCTAAAATGGCAGATTTCAAAACTGCGGAGATGTCCATTTTCAGCGCGAAACCAAAAATCAAAGTAATCGCCACCATCACCGGAAGTTGAAAGCTAGCAAGAACCCCAACACGCACGGTTCTGTCAGTTTTACCGGCAACCCCGGCAATAATCTGATACCAGTAGGCGGAAGAATCATTGGACCACATATTCAACAGCGCAGTTGCGGCCGTTACCGCTACCAGCAAGATAGTGCCGTTTAACGCCCAAAAAACCATTTCTCCCGAGGGATGGTTTGCCCACAACATAATCCCAAAAATAACTGCCACATACAGTATCGAAGATAGAGAAATAATTTGGCGCGGGTCTTTTCGCTGGTAATAACTTATTCTTGCCCAATGAATTTGTCCTACCGGCGACAGAGGTAACGCTCGCGCTAACAGAGGAATCCTCCAGACGTCCTCACTATTTTCATTAAAGGAGGCATCTAAGTTCTTTGCAGCGGATACTTCCGCTAAAACCTGCCCCCGCCCCATTAGAGCATTCGCAAAAACCTTCGGCCACACCCTCAAGATTAGAACCCCATAAAAGCAGGTAGAGACGAGGGAGAGCGCCAGCCCCCAATAAAAGTGAGCCATCACGAAAGGAGCCAGCAGGAAAGGAGCAAGCGGAGTAAGAGCCAAGAAACACCAAAAAATCTGCGCCGTGCTTCCGGTCAGTTTTTGCACCAACAGCGGGAAAAACGCGGTTGCGCCACCGCTATCAGCAAACCAATGCGGGATCATAGTCACCAGGAAGTATCCCAAAGCGATTACCACCAGCATACCGATACCGGTAAAAAGCTGGCGAGAACTAGCGCGCTTGGCAGTTAATCGCGACACCATCCGAGTTTGCAATATCTGAGTGAACGCTGCAATCAAAAATACCCCTAGCAGCCCACTTAGAACGGTGAGCACACTCGCACCAAGGCTACCGGCAGCTAGCCACCCCGCCAGCGACACCTCGTAGATAACGAAAACTACACAAGAGGAAACACTGACGATATTAGCCGCGAGCAACCCGTAAGCTGCGCGCCGAGTAGGGGCGATATAAGGGCCTAACGCCTGGGGGGTCAGGCTTTGTTCGCCAGCTACCGATGCCGATACCATCATCATCCACACCAGGACGATAAGCAGCGCGTAATAGATTTGAATCGGAGCGGTAAGCCCCGCGTGACCTGCTTGCCAAAAGCCGGTTGCCACCCCAAGTAATATAAGTGCCACGTAGATGATAGCTAGGACACCGAGGACTATTCGCCACCACTGTTTAGTGAACTGTTTGGTTTGCAACCGCAGGTTTAACCGGATTAGCGTCCCAACCATGACAGGTCTCCTTCACGTTGCTGATGTCCCCCTACCAACTGCAGGAAGCGCGAGTTGAGGTCTTGCCCTGCCGCGACTTCTTCGGTGGTTCCGGATACCAGAATACGACCCTGATTAATCACTGCCACATGGGTACATAATGATTCCACGGTCGCCATCACATGGGAAGATAACACTACTGTTCCCCCTAGCTTCACATATTCTTTTAACACCTGTTGCAGGGTGTTTGCCGAAACCGGATCGACCGCTTCAAAAGGTTCATCCAAAACCACTAGGCGCGGGGAGGTGACTAGCGCTAAAGCTAAACCGATTTTCTTGCGCATACCGGTCGAGTATTCGCTTATCGTTTTCTTTTTATCTAGCGGCAGTTCAAATGCTTGCAAAAGTGAACGGGAGCGCTGAATTGCAGTCTGTTTATCAAGACCGCGCAGCTGAGCGACAAATGTTAAGTGTTCAATCCCGCTGAGACGGTCAAACATATGCATCCCGTCGGGTAATACCCCCAACGCTGCCTTTGCCGCTACGGGTTCGTCCCACATACTGATGCCATTAATGAAAACTGTGCCTCTATCAGGTTCTAAAAGACCGGTAGCGATAGACAGAAACGTGGATTTTCCAGCCCCATTAGGACCTACCAGCCCGAAAAATGAGCCGGCCGGTATTTGCAGATAAAGATGGTCTAAGGCAAGGTTATTGCCGTAGAGTTTCACCACGTCCTGAGCATCTATCGCATTAACTATCCCTGCGGGTTCTGGTACGAGTCTCTCCGGTTTTTCTGGTGAATCCAACTTAGGTTTGGGGTTAGGTTTGAGGTTAGGTTTCGGGAGTTCATGTTCCATGGGTAAAGACTAGCAGCCCCCCCCATTCACCAACTGTGCGACACTCATTTCTAGGAGGCAGGGCAGGTTCCCAAATCGCCCCGTTTACCTTTTCGCGGCCGTCCCCCATTTCCTAGGGGGTAGGGCGACCCTCCCTTACGTCCTATTCCGTTTTGTGACCACCTCGCCTTCCCGAAACCACCCGGTCATACGGCAAGCACCCGGTCATCCCGCAACCACCTACTTTTCTTAAGGGGGTGGTTGTCGCAATCCTTTAAGGTCACCAAAAATCTTTTAGAATCCATCCGGCTATTAACTTGACATAGTACCCCCCCCGCGAGAATCAAATGTAATGAACAGTGAAAATAATGCGGGGAATTATTGACCGGATTTTGGCAATATAACCGCTTTATTCTCGTGTTTCAGATATTGATTTGTAGGGTTCGGATTAACCAGAGAATCCTGCAGATTCATTTAGTATCCGCATCTATGGAAAGTAAGTAATCATGTCTGAAAATCAGCCTTTTGAAGCGCAAAATCCTCAGGGACAGTTTATGCAGCCAGCGCCAACTCCGCAGAAAAAATCGGGACTAGGAATTGCGGCTTTGGTTCTTGGAATTATTGCAATAGTCGGTTCTTGGATTCCAATTCTTAATAACATTTCTTTCTTGATAGCCATTATCGGTCTAATCCTGGGAATCGTAGGGATTTTCTCTATCCGTAAAGGAAAAGTGGGAGGGAAAGGTCTTACGATTGCTGCCGTTGTCATTAACGTTATTGCCATCGTAATCGTCATTTGTACTCAATGGGTGTTTGGAAAAGCTCTTGATGAAGCCACAAAAGAGCTAAATGCTGGCTCTACCGTAGTATCCACCAGCGAAAAAGCTGATTCTGGTGACGCTAAGAAGGATGAGAAAAAGGATTCTGGCGACAGCAAAAAGAACGAAGACACTAGCAAACTGGCTGTTGGGAAAGCAGTGACTTTGGATAATGGTTTACAAGTATCGGTAGATTCCAAAACCGAAAAAACTGATCAGGCAGGTAAAAAATACCTGCTGGTGACGGTAAGTTACAAAAACACCGGTTCTGAACCGGTAGATTACGCCAGTTACGATTGGAAACAAACCTCTTCGTCAGGGAACACGGAAGATCCGGAAATCGCTTTTCTTGACAAAGAGCCGTTGAGCAATGGAACTCTAAAAGCCGGTGGCACTGTTAGCGGGATTGTTCCAATTAAAACTGATGCAGCCAGCATTTCCTATTTCGGGAATCTTTTGGATAAAGAAGCGGCCGCTACCTGGGTACTCAAGTAGGTTCCACTGAGAGAACTTTCGGGCATTAGCCCGAACTATCCCCTAGTATTAAGATTTTGGCGTGCTACCCATTCGCGTGGGTAGCACGCCAAAAATATAGATAGGGGTTAATAACCAAACCCGGGATAATGCCCGAATGGGCATTATCCCCCCCCAAAAAAACACCCTCCCGGTGCATTACCACCCTCCAGATACGGGTAATAGGCGCGATTACTTGCTGATTCTGCGAAAGCGGGAGGGTAAAACGGTTTGAAGGATACACCCCCACACGACAGAGGAAAGGCTACTAAAGAAACTTTGAGCGCAGCGGTTAGGACTGCTGCTTGATGCTGCCTTTTGGTCTGCCAGGTTTGCCCGGGCGGCTGGCTTGCCAGTTGTCTACTGTTTGGGGTAGCCAGCCGTATTTGATGGCTTTTCCTGCTCCAATCGCGGCATCGGGGGCGGGGAATCTGCCTAGCTCTATATAGCTTTTTACAGTGTGAGGGGATAGCCCGAAACGCCGGGCTATCCCGTTCACCGTTAAATAGTTAATCATCTGCTAGTCGTTTCGCTTGTTTTGGCGGTAGACGGCGATAACGCCGGCGAGAGCTACTAGCGATATTACTAGCTGTAGTATCTGGATAAACACTGTATTCCTCCTGCTTTTAGAAAAAGTTCCCCCTCCTTTCGGAGGGGGCTAACCTTTCATTTACTTATTGTGCATTAACCCCCCGGTCTACCCGGGGGGTTAATCTTTCGGTTTCCCTCAAGACCAGAGTCAGAACAAAAAGGCGGATCTAAACCCAATTTTCGTCATTGAAGACGCTATTTACGAGCATTAGGCTCTATTCACGACCCTTTCGGTCTACCAGGTTTTCCCGGGCGGTTGGCTTGCCAGATGTCTAACGTTTCTTTAGACCACCCGAAAACTTGGGCTTTCCCCTCTCCGATTATCACGCTAGGTAATGGGAAGATTCCTCTAGCGCGGTAGGTTGCGACCGTGCTAGGGGATAATCCTAGGTGTCTAGCAGCGCCAGCGCTTGAGAAGTATTTTTTAGCCATGCTGGCGAATCGCTAAGACTAGGGCAGACACTCCGCCTATCCCTATAGCTAGAGACAAAATTGCATTTGCCACTGATGGAAAGCTAACTATTTCGGTCAGCATAAAAAGACCGAAAGTAGTAAAAGCTAGGGGCATTGCTTTTATTTTCATCCTTATTTCCTCCTTTGTTTATTAGGATACCAGGTAAGGGACGTGCCCGTGCCTTACCCGGTAGCTTTAGCTACCTACCCTTGAGGAAGTTCCACATAGGGTGGGATTCAGTTCTTATTTACCCCTGATATACTTGTCTCTTGCCGTCAATCATAATAAAACCCTCTGGGATTCAGTTCTTATTCACCCCTGATATACTTGTATTTCTACTTATGGGATTCTCTCTTTAGCTGGGATTCAGTTCTTATTTACCCCTGATATACTTGAAGCGGGGATACCATCTTCCGGGGCAATGCTGGGATTCAGTTCTTATT
>NZ_RPZY01000023.1:0-197996 GCF_008661855.1 Varibaculum sp. | reverse complement strand
ACCGAGATCTACACGCGTAAGATCGTCGGCAGCGTCAGATGGGTATAAGATAAAGCCCTCAGCTCGCGCCCTCCCCCGCCTAATCTGTATCGGGGAACCGAGTGCCCAAGTGGCAGCAGAACTTGGGTTAAAAGTCGCGGCAGTAGCGAAAACTCCTGATGCTGCTGGATTAGCCCAAGCAATCAGTTCATGTAGGCAGTAAAAATCCCGCGCTTTCCTAGATGCAGGAAATAAAACCCGGTTCTTGCCAAACAGCTACCAGAAAATGTTTGCCCAAACCCATTTTCCCTGCATATATGTGTTAGGTTCGGAATGGTAAAATGAACTATGACTTATATGCCGCCAGAAAACAATGCGAACCCTGTTCCTCAAAATTTCCCCACGTCACAAACCCCCCAGTTTTCACCAGTAAACCCCCAAATGCCCGCTAAGGGGTTGCCTCCGGCAGCTCCCACCAAGAAACGCATGAGTACCGGAAAAATTGTCACTATTTGCACCCTGACGGTATTTTTCATTGCGCTAATCGGTTTGTTTGTCGCCAACACTTTAGTGGCAAGTTTGCAAGAGAGATCCTTGAAAGACGAATTCGTCAAAGAGGGATTTTCAAATGTGCGGGCTGAAATTAACTCTAGCCCTATGCTCCTCAGTTACTTTAAAAACTATTATCGCGAAGCAAAAGTAACTGCCTCGGCGGGCACTCTTGCTACCGAGGGTTCAAAGCAGGAATTAAAAATCAAGGATTTACGGGTTGTTTTTCATGGCTTAAAAGGTGGGGATAATCCCATCGCTGAAAATGGCAACATGACTTTCATCGTGCCGGGTGAAGAATTTGATAAATCCATAAAGGAAGATGCCACTGCCTCCAAAATGAATATGCGGCGCAACGGTAACAAAATTACTGCCGAGGGGGAAGAACAAGGTTTAAAAATTCGTGTCGAAATGACTATGCAATTTGAACCTGGTAAAGATGGGAAATCTGGAAAGCTCTTCATGTCGATAGACAAAATAACAATTAACGGTAGTGAAGAGTTCATGGGACAAAAACTAACCCCCGCTGATTTTGGATTTAAAGATAATAGAGAAGAAATTCCGCTAGGTTTCCAAGATGGTTCCGTTCTGAAGAACATTGTTTTTTCGGGTAAAGATATCAAGTTTGATATTGATGTAAAGAACGTCAAACTAGCGGATATCGGCTAGATTCTTTTACTTTATTCAGGGAATAGAAAAAGCTAGCCTCGGTGCGGCTGACTCTCTACCTAACTCCTGAGAAGGTAAGAATCGGTTTTCAGCTAACGGATATTCAAATTTTTGGGCACATATCTCGTGTCACCCCTCGGGCGCGGTATGCTTTTCCTAGTTTTCTTATCCGCAAGCCGCATGGCTAAGCCAAGGAGGAGCGATTGTTTAACTCCCACGAAGAAGCCCTAAAATTTGTTGCCGACCAGGATATTGAGCTGATTGATATCCGTTTTTGTGACCTGATTGGTACCAGTCAGCATTTCACGATTCCCGCTGACCAGTTTGCGGATGCCCTGGAAAACGGCTTGATGTTTGATGGCTCCTCTATTCGTGGTTTCACTTCGATAGAGAAATCAGATATGAAGCTCATAGCTGACGTGTCTGATGCTTATGTGGATCCGTTCCGCGCTTGCCCCACCTTGGTGGTGAATTGTTCCATCGTGGATCCTTTCACTGATGCGCCTTTCCCCCGCGATCCTCGCCAGGTGGCTGCTAAAGCGGAAGCCTACCTGCGTTCTACGGGAATCGCCGATACCTGCTTTATTGGTGCCGAAGCTGAGTTTTATCTCTTCGATTCAGTTCGATACCAAACCCAGCCTTATGACACTTTTGTAAAACTCGATTCTGTTGAAGGATATTGGAATACAGGTCGGGAGGAAGAGGGCGGAAACCTGGCCTATAAGACTCCGCTCAAGGGCGGATACTTCCCGGTTTCGCCCTCCGATAAGTTCTGTGACCTGCGTGATTACATGGTTAAGTTACTTAGTGAATCAGGTTTAACTATGGAACGGGCTCACCACGAGGTTGGTTCCGGCGGGCAACATGAAATCAACTATCGTTTTAACTCGCTGATGGCGGCGGGTGACGACATGATGAAATTCAAGTACATCATTAAAAACGCCGCGCAAGAAGCGGGAGTAACCGCTACCTTTATGCCTAAACCCATGGCGGGCGATAACGGTTCGGGAATGCACACCCATTTTTCGCTCTGGAAAGAGGGGAAACCGCTGTTTTATGACGAAACCGGTTATGGTTCCCTCTCTGACCTGGCTCGTTACTTTATTGGAGGCTTGCTGCAGCACGCACCAGCGCTGCTAGCGTTCACTAACCCTTCGGTTAATTCTTACCGGCGGCTAGTTCCTGGTTTTGAGGCTCCGATTAACCTGGTGTATTCGGCCCGGAACCGTTCTGCCTGTATCCGGATTCCGGTTACTGGTACTTCCCCGAAAGCTAAACGGGTGGAATACCGGGTTCCTGACCCTAGCGCGAACCCTTATCTGTCTTTCGCGGCTTGCCTGATGGCGGGGATTGATGGGATTCAAAACCGCTTAGAGCCGCCAGCTCCAGTGGATAAAGATCTCTATGAGCTGCCACCTTCCGAATACCATGACATTCCGAAACTGCCTTGTTCCCTGGATGCCGCTTTAGATGCTCTCCGCGCTGACCAGGACTTCTTGACTGAAGGCGAGGTATTTACCCCGGATTTGATTGAGACTTGGATTAACTACAAGGAGCAAAATGAGGTTGCCCCCCTGCGACAGGTGGTACATCCTTATGAATTCCAGCTTTACTACGATATTTAAGTCAGTTCTCTAAACAAACCTGCCCCCGCGGCCTCGGAAAAATATTGGCTGTTACCTACGATTTTCCGAGGTCGCGGGGGCAGGGTTTTGCTACCGCGCTATTGTTTTGGCAGACGTTTCTTCCTGTTAATTTCAACTTCCCACAGTACAGCAGCTATCACCCCGAAAATCGGCGCAGCCATCACCATAACTCCCGCACCAAAAGGGAAACCTTTGCCCGTGTTTATCACATAGATAATCAGTAATCCTGTTACCAGTAACACTGCACACAGAATAGTGAATATCCAGGAAAATGCTTTTAGCATTTAGTTTCATCCTTTCAACTTATTCTGGGCTTTGAGGGGTCAGCATACGCCATCGGCGATAAGTAGTTTTTCTAGGGATTTATTATCGTATTGTTTAGAAATTTCCGGTCGATAGCTTTCCCTGGCTCTTACTAGAGCTGTACATAATTCCCCTGCTTTTTCTTGGTATCTATTTCTTCTAACCATCTGCTCCTCGCTTTCGTCGATAATCTCGCCATCTTCGCTTTCGACTTGTGCTGGGGCTCCTTCTTTCATAAATGGAGCAGCGAGTTTATCGAACTCGTTTAGGCTTTTCCGCATTTGCGCATTGGTTTCCATTGCCTGATACCCTTCGAGGAACTCTCGGATAATCCCAATTTCTTTTGAAAAACGTAGTGCTGCAGCTTCACTAATTGATTCTCGATATTTTGTTTCTTGCTCATCTGAGTTGCGCCACGCAGAGAAATTAGCGGGCTTAAACGCAGGTAGTTTTAGCTTTTTTTGGAGGTTATCAATCCAGGGTTTATACATGGTGTAGAAAGTCTCAAAAGCTTTATCTTTATTGAGATATTCCGGATTTAACAGCACTTTGTAATGCTTTTTCTGGAACTGCATATTGGCAATTACGGGTTGATAGCACTGGTTAGCGCTTCCCTCTACTCCATATCCGGCATCAGTAGCATCTCGTAGGGTGGACAGTGAACACCAGCTATACATGGGTAGATTTGTTATATCCTTCGTACTGGCATTGTCCTTAGTGTGATTGCCCCACAGATAACCCACTCCAAGCCCAGTCACGCAGGTTAAAACGCAAGCTAAAACAACCGCTCCTATCTTTTTATTGATCTTCATTTTTGCAATCCCCTCGTAGTATTTGATGTGACACTTTCATGCTTTCAAAAAGGATTACGCATATTCAATGGTCAAGTGGCTGTATATCAAGAACAGGTGGCTACTGTTAATGACCAGGTGGCTTCCCAATGGTTGTTGATCTAATAAGTGTGTTGGCTACCCACTCGCCTACAGCGCAAGAGAAACAAAACATATATTCTTAAGGAAAACAACGAGGGGGAGCGGTGAGCAAACCAGAAATCACTATCGGCTTGGTCGATGACGACCCATTTGCATTACAGGCATTATCTGCGATTTTAAATTCCACTCCCAAGTGCTCTGTAACTTGGGCAATCTCCAATCCTGCGCAAACTCTGGAATCCTGTAGGCGAAATCCTGTAGACCTGGTATTACTTGATTATTTATTAGGAGAAACAACCGGGGATTTAATCTGTAAACAAATTATCCAGCAGAACCCGCAACAAAAAGTGGTGATAATTTCTAGCCTAGAAGTTGCTGATGTTGCCCGCACTGCCCTCCTCGCAGGAGCTAGAGGATTTCTAAGTAAATCCGACATCTTAAAAGACTTAGCGAGTTTTATATCAGTCATAATGCAAGAATCGGTAGTTGTATCTCACGCGGTAGCGCAAGGTTTATTCCATGCTATCCCCGCCCCCTCTCAAATTGGTCTCACTAAGCGTGAACAACAAGTTTCAGAATTGATATTGCAGGGAATGTCTAACCGTGAGATTGCGGAAAAAATGAGTTACTCCCTGTCCACGGTGAAAGAAACTGTAACTGCGCTGCTGGAAAAACCCATACTTCCTCGCGAACAGCAGCGGTAGCCGTCCTTGTCCAAGACGGGGCGGTGAGCTACCCGAAAACCCTCCCCTAAAGCGGGCGTTAGCGTACAAAAAGCTAACTTCTGCCTAGGGGACACCAACCTCGAGTTGTAATAGATTCTGCCAAAGGTTATTACGCTTGCCATAGGTGAGCAGACCGCCGATACTCAGCATCCGATTAGTAGAAAGTTCTAATCCCATCTTTGAAGAATCCACCGAGATAGTCCGGATGTGATTCCTAGTTTCTAGACGAAAGCTATTCTCGCAGATTCGCGCATTTACTGTTACCGGATAATCGGAATCTCCGTAACGGAAAATGTTCTCGAAAAGTTCCGCGAGCACCTGCTCTACAATACTTGTTTGCTGCCGCGAGCACTCTATATCTTCAGATTTTTCACACTGGCAAATAACTTGAAATCCCTGCTGTTCTAACCGATTACACAGCTGAGCAAGATAATCCTGCAAGCTTTCGCTCATGAACCTGTCTCTTTCGGGAGAGATGTTTTCTGAATTTATAAGGGCGCGAATAGCCTTCGATATTTCCTTGGTTTCATGGGCAGCAGTTTGCCGAAACTCATCCGGTGGCAATAATTTCCGCTGGCTTTGTTCCGCAGCCAGCAAAATGTGAGTGCAGTGCGCAAAACATTATCGTGGAGACGAATGTTGAGATTACGCCGTTCCTCCTCTCTAGCTGCCTGCTCGTCACGTCCGATTTGGAAAGAGCGTTCCATCCAAACCCTTACAAGTATTCCGGCAACCGAAAAGCAAACCACATTAGAAAACGCACCTATCGCTTCCAAATTAACTGGGTCTTGCCAAATAAAGACGAAAAAGACATTAATTACCGTGGGAATCAGTACTGCTGGTCCTAAACGTTTAGGGGAGAAGGAGAAAGTATCTAAAAGAGCGATATTTGACGCGGGAAAAATAGGTGCCCAGTAAATCTCATCTCCCCCAATCAATGCGAAAGAAGTAAGCGCATACCCTATCCAGAACATGGGGAAACGGATTGCTAACAAAGCCATAGTTAAAGCTTCAATCGCCAGCAGAAACCCGATATCAAATCCTTGGGTAAATATCCCGTCGTACAGTAAAAATAGGCAGTAAAAAACTGCGACTGCAATAATTACTGCTCTGAGGAACAAAATTTTGCGAGTGAACTTTTTGCCTAAAGTTTGCCGGTCAAAATATAAATACGAACCGAGAACCTTAAATACCTCATCCACAGGAAAATGATACTTAAAACTGTAGGGTAGATGCTGGAAATAAAGACGTAGTTACGAACGAATTGGCATTTTTCTTTGAGTAGAGGACGCATAAACCGGTATTGGCACGCATCCTGGCTTGCCGACAACCTTTAGAAAAGCAACAGGCAGGTGGGTTAGAATCGTGCCAGATAGCTAGGGAGAAAAAATGACAGATGACTTTATGCTGAAACCGACTATTCGTCCTCGCCGCCTGCGGGCTTTCCCCGCAATGCGCAACCTGATTGCGGAAACTCGGGTCAGTCCCGCCCAGCTGATGCTGCCCGCGTTCGTGCGAGACGGGATTGAGGAAGCTGTCGAGATTCCCTCTCTACCGGGGGTTTTTCAGCATACCGTGGAGTCTATTCGCGCCCTTGCCTCCGAATGCGTTAAAGCCGGAGTCGGCGGAATCATGCTGTTCGGGATTCCCAATACCGCTGATAAGGACGAGCAAGGCAGTCCTGCCTGGGATCCAGACGGGATTTTGAATCGCGGTATCCGCGCCGTGCGCGAAGAAGTAGGAGATGAGCTGGTAGTCGGGGCTGATACTTGCCTGGATGAGTTCACTAGCCACGGACATTGCGGGGTACTCACTGCTGACGGCCAAGTCGATAATGATGCCACCTTGCCGCTGTATGCCAAAATGGCGCTCAGCCAGGCGCGCGCCGGAGCCCATATGGTTGCGCCCTCGGGGATGATGGATGGCCAAATCGCGGTGATTCGCCAGGCGCTTGACGAGGCTGGATTCACCGACACCACCGTTTTGGCTTACTCGGCAAAATATGCCTCCGCTTTCTTTGGTCCTTTCCGGGATGCGGTTTCCTGCTCTCTAGAGGGCGATCGCCGCTCTTACCAGCAAGATCCCCGTAACCGCCGGGAGGGCGTATTTGAAACCCAGCTAGATTTAGCCGAGGGCGCCGATATGGTGATGGTTAAACCGGCTGGCTACTATCTGGATGTGCTGGCTGATGTGGCGGAAATGTCACCGGTTCCAGTCGCGGCCTACCAGGTCAGCGGGGAATACGCGATGTTAGAGGCAGCGGCCGCTAACGGCTGGATTGACCGCGAACGCGCCATTGATGAATCCTTGCACGCGATTGTGCGCGCCGGAGCCGATACAGTGCTCACTTATTGGGCGCTAGAGTACGCGCAGCGAGTAAAGTAACCTGCTCAATGCCTGATTCTCCCCGCGTGCTAGCAGTTTCCGAAGTGGCTCATGCCGCTAACTGCCAGTGGCGGCTCTGGTGCTACCTCACCGACCATATGGAGTTGAAATCTGCCGATGTTTTCCACCGTTATATCGGGGATTTAACTAGCGCCGAGGAAGAAAAACTGGCTGCCCGCTACCGAGCCGCGGGTAAGATTTTTCAAACAAATCTTGCAGCTACCAGCGCAGACCTTACGGGAACGCTTCCTTTCCTCCTTTACGAGGACGAATCCTGGGTATTGCAGTTACCGCGATTTTCTGCCCATGCCCGCCTAGATTCAGTACATCTCCTGGCTGGTTTCGCCCATTTAGCTGGCGCAAATCAGCAGTTGTTAAACGCTGCTTTCCCTACTTTAGAGGCTAAACTTGCTCCTTTCGCTCAAATCTTGCTAGCGGATGGTAAAACTGTAGATTTTCCGCTGCCAGAGCTAGAGGAACTGTGGGAACCTATTGCGGAGCAGGCGCGCACTTTAAGGAGCGACCAGGATTTACTGTCTGCTACCCCCGAGGAGGCTTGGCGCGCCCTCGACACCGTGTGTGGAAGCTGTTCGCACTGTGCGTGGGCGCTAGCGCGTTTCGATGACCCCTTGCTGATCAGCGGAGTGGGCCCGGGACTGCGCCGGGAGCTGCGAGGTGAGAATATCTTTACTGCCAGCGAGTTTGCTACAAATCCGCCTGCTGGTTACAGCCCGGAACTAATCCGACAAGCCCGCTTACAGGTCAGTCAAAACCCCGCAGAACTGCTGCTAGAAACTAATCCCCTGGCTCCGGCGCTAATGGCTCTTCCCGCGCCCCAGGCGGGGGATGTGTATTTGGATTTCGAGAATGACTCCCTTTGGGGGTGGACACTCAAAGACCATACCGGCCTCATTTACCTGGGTGGTTTGGTTTGTTTTGACGAAGAGTCTTGGGGGGAGCAAAAATCTTTAACCCCGGCGTTGCCGATTCGCGGCCACGACGCACTACCGGCAACAGGCAGCACAAACGTAGCGGAGGAAGTAGGGGAACTATCAAAACGCATCGGCGGAAAATATCAGAGTTTTTGGGCACATAACCGCGCTCAGGAACGCCAGCTACTAATTGATTTACTGGATTTTTTGCGACAGCGTTTCCGCCGGTTTCCTGGGATGCGTATTTATCATTATTCCCCACAAGAACGCCTCTACCTGCAACGGTTATCTTCCCGTCACGGATTACTACAAGGGGAAGTGCGCGACTTGCTGGCAGCTAACGGCCCGATGCGCGACCTACAGCAAGTGGTGCAATCAGCTATTCGCACCGGTCAAGGCGGATATTCTCTGAAAGAGATGGAACCGTTCTATATGGGGTCTTGGATGCGTTCAGAGGATCTGGATAATGGCGCGGATTCGGTGATTGTTTACGATACCCTGGCGCGAAAAGGCGTCCTCGAACCTGAAACTAAACTACCGGCTGAGGACGCCGAGCAGCTACGCCTCCTCGCCCTCTATAACGAGTATGACTGCTGTTCAACCGCACTTTTGCATCACTGGTTGGTTAATCAGCACCGCCGATCGCACCTAAGCGTCGCAACGGAAACTATCGACCCTGAAGCCGAATAGAATCCCGCCTGGGATTTACCCGCTTTGATTTAACCTGCACTTTTCGCTTAAGAAAAATTACAGCTAGCTCTACTGTTGCGGTCTCTATCCCCGTGGGAAAATGGGGTTATGAGTGATAATCAACCCCAAGCAGACAGCTTCAGTAACCAGCACTATCCCGGGGGTCACCCCGGATTCTCCAACCCCTCTTTCCCTCAATATACTTCCGGGAGCGAATACCGGTCTTATCCCCCCACGATGCCCACCGCTCCTGGCGGTAATTCCGATAGCGGTCAGGTTAGCTCCGATGAGCGTACGATGGCGATCTTGGCACACTTAGCAGCCGTGATTGCAATGGTAGTTTCTGCTGGTTGGCTCACTTTTGTGGGGCCGCTGATTGTCTGGTTTATTTATAAAGATAAAAGCCGGTTTGTGCGTAACGCTGCCGCCGGTGCCTTTAACTTTAACTTGGCGATGAGCATTACTTCTGTGGTGGCTTGGATACTTTGCTTCACCGTAATCTTGATACCTTTGTCCCTCATCGCATTTGCAGTGGTTTTCATAATGACCCTAGTGTGCTCGATTAAAGGCGCGGTGAAAGCCTCCAATAAGGAGTTTTATCACTACCCGTTTGGGATTAATCTTCTTGACTAACTCTCCGGTAAACCCTAGAAACTATTTGTGACCTATGATACTTAAAGGGCTATCTTCCTGGTAAGCGGATTTTCGCTACCCAATTGTTTTCGTTTTCAGATTTTTCCTGTCCCTGTTCCAGGATTCTTTCAGCCCAGAGCGTAAAGGTATCATTTGTTGATTTGGATTACCTAAGCGAGACTTAGATTATTTTGAAAGGATTCACACTTGTCCTTTATCGGGAGAGCCTGGCGCTACGTAGTCAGGAAACCAGTAAGAACCATTGTTATATTAGCGGTACTCACAGTGGTAGCTACCGTTTTGATGTCGGCAGATGCCATTGAGAGGGCGAGCGCACGCGAAGGCGCAAAGGTAGAAGCGAAAGCGGGCGCCGGTTTCGTCCTCGGAAATAATCCCCAGTTCAATCAGGGAACCCCGCGGGGAGCCGGTACTGTTAAAGGTGCAGACATAGAGAAAATCGCGAAACTATCTGGCGTTAAAAGCTATGTTGCCAGGCAAAACGTTACAGCCGATTTGGTTGATGCCAAGACCCAAAGACTAGGCACCAATGATTATGACGAGAAAAAAGAAGCACAATTCGGTAATGCCGTGAACGTTTGGGGAGTAAACCGCACCGATATCGATAATAACTTCCGTTCAGGAGCGCTCACCCTAGTTTCCGGGCGACATCTAAAACCTGAGGACCGCAATAAAGCCATCATTCACGAAGATTTAGCGAAAGCAAACGGTCTTAAACTTGGTAGCAAATTGAAACTAAAGGGAAATCCCTACGACGTGGACAATTCCCGTAAATCTACCGCTCAAACCGAAGCAGAAATCGTGGGGCTAGTTCGCGGTTCTAACACTCGACAAGCTGCCCAACGCAGTGAGCTGTTTTCCAATACGGTATATACAGACCTGGACACCACCCGCGCCCTCTATCAAATGAATAAAGACAACGAGATTTACCAGGACGCGAATTTCTTTGTTGCCTCCAACGCAGATTTAGAAAAAGTTCAAAAAGAGGCCAGTGCCTTAAAGATTGATTGGCAAAACTATCAGCTTTCGCCCTCTACCCAATACCTTGCTGGAATTACTGGGGCAATCAGTGGAATAAACTCGCTGATGAGCACCACTAAGATTGCGGCATTTGGATTCGCGTTATTGATATTAACGCTGGTGCTTTTCTTGTGGATGAATGAACGGAAGAAAGAAACCGGGGTACTGCTATCGGTGGGCACCTCAAAGCGAAGTATTTTTGCCCAATACCTGTGCGAACTGGTCGTAACTGCGATTCCTGCTTTCATATTGGCGTTCTTTGCGTCCCGCTCGATTGCGCAATGGCTAGGGGATTCGGTTCTATCATCGGTAAACAATTCGCTGCTACAGGAACTATCCCAGACTGGACAGGCGGGCGCGGATATTGAATCATCGACTGCCACGAAAACCCTTGACACCTTGGCAGTATCGCTTTCTACCCCCTCGGTCGTTACCGCGGTGCTATTAACCCTGCTAGTGGGAGCTATTTGTGTGCTGGTAGCATCCTTGCCGATGCTGCGCCGCCCCCCGCGCGCCCTATTGGTGGATATCAAATGAGAACATTAAGTGTATGGAGACGCGCCTGGTATTCAATCAGTCGCCGACCGCGCCGCGCCTTGCTGCTTACCTTGATAATGAGCGTAGTTTTTACTGCTCTAGTTTCACAATCAGGGGTTCGCGGACAAGTCGCCCAGATTTCAGATGCCATTAACTCGGGGGTAAACGCCGGTTTTACCGCTCAAAGCCAAAACGGAATGCTAGCGCAAAGTGAGGCAGAGAAACTAGCGCAAATTCCGCAGGTCAAACGATACTCTTTCGAAAAAGAGACTCTCGCTAAACCTGAGGGCGCACAGCTGGTAGCCAGCGCAAGCGGGATTCAACTGGATGCGGCTTTTGCTGGGAATGCCGGAATCATTGGCACGCGCAACAGTGATTTAAACCCGTCATTCTTGGGCAAACTCTACCGTTTAGAAACCGGTAAACATCTTAAAGACGCAGGGCAGGGGGCACTAATTCACCGTGACTTCGCCAAACGAAACTCTTTACAGGTGGGTAGCGAGCTTCGCCTTTCCCAAAACGGCACGGAAGTAAAAATACCGGTAGTCGGAATTTTCAGTGGAAAAACCGAGAATCCAAGCGGGCTTCCCTCTGGGGCTTCAGAAAACCAGATTTTCACAGATTTAGCTACCAGCCAACGTTTAGGGGGTAAAGACCTCAGCGTTGCCCGCTATTTCACTTCCGGCGCAGACACTTTACCGGCGGCTTTACGTTCCGCTCAGCAAGCGACACCGAAGCTAACTATTGAATCTAACGCGACCCAGTTCGCGGGAGTGCTAGCTAGTCTTTCCGGGGTGAATAAGCTACTGACAGGATTAGCTTTCGGAATAGGGGGAGCCGGGCTGGCCGCCCTCGCCCTGGTCATGATTTTTTGGATCCGAGGACGTACCCGCGAAATTGGGGTGCTGCTGGCGGTTGGTAAAACCAAGATTGACATATTGCGACAGCTCATCATAGAAAGCGCTATTTTAGCGCTAGTGGGTAGCGCGATAGGGGTACTGGTGGGAAGTCTTTTATCTTCCCGGGTCTCTTCCCTGGTATTTGCCAACTCTGCTACTCCCTCTTTATCCGCGTTGAGCACGGTAGGCAACGTTGGGGGAGTGCTTAGCGCAGCCGCCCTCGGATATGCAATTACTTTCGCAGCGCTCCTGTTAGCAACCCTGCCCCTTCTTCATCAAACCCCGAGAGCCATTCTCTCTAAAAACAGTTAGGAAATATTATGAGCATTTTGCAGTTAGATAACCTTAATTACGTTTACCCAGGAACTAGCACCCAGATTCTTTCTGAGGTTTGCAATGAGTTTGAGATAGGTAAGTTTTATGCGATTGTTGGCGCTTCCGGGGCTGGAAAATCCACTTTATTGAATCTGCTTGCCGGTTTAGATAAGCCCACTTCCGGTGCGGTCTGCTTTGATGGAACCGATATTGCTAAAACCGGGTATTCTCGCCATCGTAAAAAGCAGATTTCTCTAGTTTTCCAAAACTATAACCTGATTGATTATTTAACTCCGCTAGAGAATCTGCGCTTAGTGAACGGGAAAGCGAAAGCTTCAACCTTAACGGAGCTGGGGTTGTCTGAAAAGGAGGCGCGGCGCAGCGTAATGGCACTGTCTGGTGGGCAGCAACAGCGGGTAGCTATCGGGAGGGCATTAGTATCGGGAGCACCCATTATTCTTGCTGATGAGCCTACTGGCAATCTGGATGAAAAAACCGCTAACGAAGTGATTGAGATATTACAGCGAGCAGCACATGAACAGAATAAATGCGTTATCGTGGTTACCCATTCGCGTCAGCTTGCCCGCAGTGCGGATGTCACCTTGCGCCTAACCCGCCGCAAGTTAGTCGCTGCTTAAAGGCAGGGCGAAGGTGTAGTGCTAACGGGTAGCGCTAAGGCGATCAGGTGTAGCAGAGAGCGAGCGCCCCTCGGTTTTAGTTTTGCAGTCACTAAAACCGAGGTTGCAGCTCGCTCTCTGCTCATTTTAAGAACCGTCATTCGGGGATTGAGTCCGAGTTTCTAGGCAGCATCCGATACTGGACAATATCAGCATTAATCAACAATCGATAGCAGCCACCGTAACCAGCTAATCACGGTGCGGCTATCCGGGGGGTAATAGCCAAAAATGGGCGTAGCCCTAATCTGAAAACTGCTTATGCTTTAGATAAGCTTTAAAATGGTGTTTTTCATTTTGAGCTACGAGCCTGGGGTAGATAATGACTAATGGTCGCCGTATCACAATGAAAGATGTTGCCAGTGCTTTGAGGGTATCTGTATCCACAGTTTCTTTGGCGTTGCGTGGCGATGCACGAATATCGGCATCGGTGCAACGAAGCGTTAAAGAAGAGGCAAAAAGACTGGGCTACCGGCTTAGTTTAAATGGTGCAATCTTGTCTCAAGCTCACCCAAGAATTATTGGGGTTGTTGCCAACTTTGAACAGGAGCTACATTCAGCTTATGTAAAAGAAATGTAAGCTATTGCGCCCAAGAGTGGGTTCTGTCTTATGGCTGAGAACGCATCCATGTACGATAATCCGGCGGACGCATTTGATAATTTGGCGGTAGGGGCAGGAAAGGCTTTCCAACTCACCAGCATAGATCGTAACCGTAAAGACGTATCTATTTTAACGTTTGAATTAGCGTGCGCAAGGCAAGAACGTAAACTTAAGAGTCCGGTGCACAGAACTGTTGCCAGTCGTCTGATAATCCCTAAATCTACTGGTGAGGCGAATTGTTTAAGTATGTTCTAGGTTGTAATATTTTCGGTTTATTATCTAGGAATCTTGCAGATAGTCTATGTTGGTTAGTCTATTATCAAAGATAATTTCTTATTTTTTAAAAAAGTTGCTTGACATTATTCAATCGATTGAATAGATTTGTTATGACATAGCGCAATGTCCTGTCAAATGGGTTAATTCCCATCCAAAATCAACGATGGAGTTGTTATGAGTGTTTTATCGAATTACCTCAAGCTAAAACAGGCACCGCCAACTCGGCTAACTCTAAAAGAGCAGCGGAAAAAATGGCCAATCGAATTCCTCAAGACATACGCTGTTCTGATAGTTGCTTATGGGGCTTTCTATTTACTGCGTACTAACTTCAAAGCAGCTCAGCCAGAACTGATTAGCCAGGCTGGGTTTACGACCACCGAACTCGGGGTTATTGGCTTTGCGTTCTCTTTGACCTATGGTTTTGGGGGACTGTTCTTAGGATTCTATTTTGACGGGCGAAATACCAAAAAAGCCTTAGCTACCTTGGTAACTATGGCCGGAGTGGTCTCGGTAATCATCGGAATTGTGCTTATGAGTGCACACCATCCGTATGGCTTCTTAATTCTTCTCTGGGCAATTAATGGATTGTTCCAAGCACCGGGTGGGCCTTCCTGTAACTCCACAATGAATCGATGGACACCAAGACGGTTGCGGGGGCGCTTTATTGGTTGGTGGAACGCCTCGCATAACCTTGGCGCTATGATTGCCGGTATTCTGGCGGTCTGGGGTGCAAATACTTTCTTCGGTGGATCGGTTGCGGGAATGTTTATCGTTCCGGCAATAGTCGCGATTCCAATCGGAATATGGGGTATTTTCTGTGGTAAAGATGATCCTAAAGAGCTTGGTTGGAACACTGCTGAAGAGATATTTGACGAGCCGGCAGCTACTAATGATGTGAGTGCAGCCACTATGGGCAAGGGAGAAATTCTGCTGAAGTATGTAGTTAAGAATCCGGCTGTATGGCTTTTGTGTATCGCTAACGTCGCCGCATACTGCGTCCGTATCGGCATCGATAACTGGAATGTTCTCTATACTTCTAGCGAACTTGGATTCTCGCAATATACTGCGGTAAATACGACTTTTGCTCTTGAAATGGGAGGGCTTGCTGGCTCCCTGCTTTGGGGCTATTTCTCGGATTTGTTAGGCGGACGTCGCGCAATGGCTGCTTCAATAGGGATAGGCTTAGTAATTATTCCTATCTGGGTATATTCGATTGCAACCACAGTGCCGGTTGTTTATATATCTCTATTCTTTATCGGTTTCCTTATTTTTGGTCCAGTAACGTTAATCGGAATTTGTGTTATTGGTTTTGCGCCAAAAAATGCGACAGTGGTTACCAACGCTGTTCCCAGGGCTTTCGGTTATGTATTTGGTGACTCAATGGCGAAAGTACTTCTTGGACGTATCGCAGATCCAGAAAAAGATGGTCTAAATGTTTTTGGCTTCATTTTGCATGGTTGGGGTTCTACCTTCACAGTTCTGATTTTCTCCTCAGTTGTTGGTCTGGCGTGCTTAATAGTGGTGGCATTCCTAGAAGAAAAAATGCTCCGCGCAGATAAGAAACTAAGGGATATTCAGGCGCAGGAGAATAAATAACTATGTCTGATAGAAAACTGAGTATAGAAGAACTTCGCGGGATTGCTTTACCGCTACTTGAAGAGGCAAGACAGATTGCGCTTGAACCCAAAGAACTAGAAGTAAAAACCAAAACGGATAGAAATGATTTAGTTACTCAAGTTGATTCAAGTATAGAAGAGTTTCTAGCCAGAGAACTCTTCCGATTAACTGGTTACCCAATGTTGGGAGAGGAAGAACATGAACCGGAAAGTTTTGCCGGTCGTGTTTGGATACTAGATCCGATAGATGGAACCATGAATTATGTTGCCACACATCGAGATTACGCAATCTCTCTCGCGCTAGCGGAGGACGGGATTCCTGTTCTGGGAATTGTCGTAGACGTTACTAAGAACCTTTTCTATGTTGCGCAAAAAGGAAAAGGAGTTTTCTGCAACGAGGAGAGAATAGAGCCTGTTCCAACAGACTCTGAGTATCAAGATGCAGTTCTAATAACAGATATTAAAGAGATATGTGCGCTTCCTCGACTAAAGGAAGCTTTACTTAGTTCTCGTGGTCACCGCCGGTATGGCTCTGCTGCGTTAGAACTTGTGGAAGTAGCGTGCTCAAGAGCAGGAGCTTTTGTCCACTTGTGGGTATCTCCTTGGGATATAGCAGCAGCCTCATTAATCTGTGAAGAAGCAGGATGTAAAGTGACGAGACTAGATGGCACAAATCTGGATGTGAAACAAAAAGGATCCATCTTGGCAGGTTGGCCTGGTGTACATTCCAGTCTGTTTAAACGTCTAGTGCAAGATCCTCGATAATAGTTATCAAATAGCTGGACATTCCGGGAACGATTAATCATTAATCGTTCCCGGAATTTTTTGGGGCTAACGGGGGTGATACCCATCAAGATATAACTTGTTTTCTGAGCACAGCCTCCGAAATCCCGGCGAGGTCGCCCCCTCAGAATATAGTTTCAGGGGCTCGCGAAAAGCCGAACCCCTTCATTTGTGCTAGTAATCCCTTACGGGATTACGGGACGAATGCCCACAACTAGCGCCCGCATAAGAAGCGGAACAAAACCTGAGACGCTTCAATCTTAAACAAACTGGGTCACTAAACTTTTGCAACTCAGGTCGTACAATGGAATGTATCTGCAGAAGAGACACCGTTATGTCGCAGCAAGCCCGACAAGAAGTAATAGAAATTGATGGTATTAGCGTTACCGTAACATCGAAAGATGGGAGCGACTACATTTCACTCAACGATCTTGCGGTGAGAAAACTGACAGACCTACCATTACCATTGGTAACTGGATGCGCAACTGTAATACTGTTGAGCTACTGGGAATTTGGCAGATTTCAAACAACCCTGACTTTAAAGTCATCGAATTCGATGACTTTAGAAAGAATGCTGGTCTAAATAGTTTCACATTGACTCCATCGAAATGGATAGAAGCAACCGGTGCTATAGGAATCGGCGCGAAGTGTGGCAGACATGGTGGCACTTTTGTACATGTAGATTTGGCGATGGATTTCGCTGCCTGGATTAGTTCAGAATTCCGACTGCATGTTTTCCAAGAATATCGACGGTTAAAAGCAGATGAAACCAGCCGTTTGAATCTCGAATGGAAAAAGAATCGTCTATTTGCAGCACTCAACTATCGACTTCATACAGATGCTGTTAAAGAAATGCTTCCAGCCGATATTGACAGCAAGCTCTCCGGTATTCAATACGCAAGAGAGGCCGAGATGCTTAATTTGGCTGTTTTCGGCTTTACTGCAAAGGACTGGAAGCAACGAAATCTAATCTTGATGGAAATCCACGAGATTATGCTTCAGCTACACAATTGCTAATCTTAAACAATCTGGAAGTACTCAATGCAGTCTTCATCCAGGAAGGAATTGACCGAGATACCAGATACAAAAAGCTTTATGAAAGTGCCCGCAGACAAGAAAAGACATTTGCGGAATCGTCAGGGTTGAAGCAAATTGAACGACCAACTGATGACCGAACATGAGAAATAGCATTACACCCGGAATAGAGTCCCATTTTCGGTATTGAATCATCAATGTTTTTCCCCAACGGACTAATGAGGGTGCGAAGCTGGATTCTAAACTTTTACACAGAGGGTCACGGGATTCCCGGAGTGTTTGTACAAGGTCAAGCTCGAAACGCAGGTTTCAACCATGAGTTTATACCCAAATATGTAGGGATGTGGTTCTTGGCTAATGCCCTTCTGGGGACACGAATAGTAGCATATCTCGATGTTCAGAGTTTTCTATAGCAGTAATTATGTTATCTACCAGGGATATTGCTAGTTTTGGAATAGCTCTAAATGGTTTTGCTCTCGAGTAGACCATCTTGCGGAGTCCATATCCACCGCTTTCCCAAGGGATCTGTATAGCTAATACTATCAATGGTATGTTTTGATGAATTTGCAATCGGGTTAAGTGCATCGAACTGGGTGTGTTCGATAGTTGGGTAGTTACCATCTGTGGGAGAAAAATACAATCCTGGTGGAAGTATTTTAAATTTACGTGAGCTATCATTACCGTTGCTGGTTGCTTTAATTGTCACGTCTCTATAGGCAACAGGTTCTTTTTCAGGGTTATTAATAGCTAGTCCCCAGTCATCGTTCATTTTTTTACAGCACCACCATGCTTGAAGATTACCCGAAAGGTCACGTCTACTAGCCTCCCAAGCACGGTCAGAAGCTTTTCTAGCTGTCATCCACGCGACAAGTGAGAAAACTAGCGATATTCCGGACGCTGCTGCTCCGATGAGCTCAGAAATATTACCAAGTTCCATTTACACTCCTCTTTGGTGCTGACTGTATTCTGAAGATATCTGGTTGTTATGGAGTCTAGGTTTGTTTTATTGCTCATATGGGGGCAACCTGGCTAACCTGCTCTAATTATAGTTTTAGATTACTTCAAAGAAGCTCGAATTGGGGGCAACCTCTTTGCTGGGGGGATTAACCCTTTGGGGGTTAATGCTTTAAGAGTTCATGGGCAGCGTGCCCCTCGGGTTCGATTTGAAAAGTGCAGTGTTCGATTTTTCGCGGGAAATGAGTTTTCATACAGGTTTCTACCTGGTGTAATACCTCGAGGGCGTGTCCATCTTTATAACACTGTTTAGCTATGATGATATGGGCTGACAGTAATACAGTGTGGGAATTTAGAGGCCAAACGTGCAGGTCGTGAAGTCCGGTAACATGGTCTACCCGCAAAATATGTTGGCGAATCTCCGCTACATTTAGTTCCTTGGGGGCGCGGTCAAGCAAAATCTCCCCTGCATCTTTGAGCAGTTTATAGTAATGCTTTACAGATAATTACCCATAAATCCACCGCGGTAGCGCCGCGAAAATAGCGTTAGTATTTTTTGAATGTGGGCAGGAGGAAAAGCTTATTCCCGCGCCCATCTCCCTAAAATATGTGGTAACTAGGCTATTTGTTGCCCTAAAAGCGTTCTATAAATTGGCTGATCTTTAAGTTCCTGATGAGTCCCTTCCGCAACCACGTGCCCACCCTCAAGAACTACGATATAATCCGCGATACGAATAGAAGCCAGCCGATGGGCAATGACGATAGTGGTACGGTCAGCTCTTGCGTGACGAATATTTTTGGCAATGGAGGCTTCGAGAAACGGGTCAATATTAGCTAGCGGCTCATCGAGGATGAGCATGTCGGGGTGCCGAAGAAAAGCACGAGCAATCCCGATACGTTGACGTTCCCCACCCGAGAGCGTGGTTCCCCGATCTCCGACTTTCGCGTCTAATCCTCCTAAAGAAGTAATCAGCTCACTGATATCAGCTTCGGCAAGAGCTGCCCAAATATCATCATCGGAGGCCTGCGGATTAGCTAAAACAAGATTGTCTCGCACAGTTCCGGCAAAGATATGGCAGTCCTGGGGAACAAGAGCCAGTCTTTCGCGATATTGGTTCGGTTGATAGGAGCGAAGATTTTTCCCATCAAAACGCAGTTCGCCTTCCTGAGGATCAAGATAACGCATAGCCAGATTGGCTAGGGTAGTTTTCCCCGCCCCTGATTTTCCAACAATGGCGATTGAGCGTTTAGGAGTTGCGGTTAAGTTAACTTGGTTAATAACTGGCTTACCTGCCTGATAGGAAAAAACCGTATTGTCGCTAACTAAATGGTTTGTTTCTGCCTCGTATACGGCATGATTGGTTTCCGGGATGGAGGGGATGGGATCCTTAGCGTTAAGAATGGTATTAATCCGGTGTGCGCATGCCCCAATTTCTCCTACTCTCCCCAGCATGCCTACTAGCGTTGTCGCGGGGGTTGCTACTAGACCCGCTAGCGCCACCGCAACTGGTAACAAAGCTGAATCTAATTGTCCGGTCAGCACCCATCCAGTTAGGATGACTAGCAATATTGTGGATCCGACTGTGGTGGCAATCGTAGAAAATGCTGATTCCCAAGCTTTCCTTATCGTTTGCGAATTCTTAGTTACCTGCACTTTTCGCGTTAAATCCAGGATTTGCGCATTTTGTTTATCCACCATCCCCAAGGAACGCAGTTCCCTTTGCCCTTGAATAGAATCCAGAACCGCAATACGCAATTGGGCTAGTTGATTACGTAATTTTTTACCTTGTCGCCGTTGTATGGACATGAGGGCGAAAGGGAATGCAATCATAGCTGCAGTTGGTAACAGCATTATCAGTCCAACCGGACCAATAAAACTCACCAGCACCCCGGTAAATAACATAGGAGTGAGGACGGCACAGATGGCAGTGGAGGCCGTATGCGCATAAAACCATTCCAACTGTTCCGCATCATTCATGGCTGCCGATGCCACATCACCGGTGCGTTTTCCTTGCAATCCTAAGGGGGCAATTCTTTCTATAGCGTTATAAATATGCACCCGCAAAGTATGTAGAATCCGGTAGGCAACTTCATGTGACCACCAAACCTCAAAGAGGGTACTCACGGCATGCACGACCACCAGGGTAAACATCATAACGAACAGCAGGGTCAGATTATTCGTACGGTTTAATATGAATTGCGTAGATATCCATACTGAACTTACCGCAACCCCAACAACACTAATTTGGGCAAGTGCAGTCACAATAGTGGCAGCTACGAAGAGAGGAACACACTCGCGTAGCCGCTTCATCAGCGCGAGGAAATTACTGAAAACTAAGCTCATAGTCGACTAGGCTCCTATCTGTGCACTAATCAATCTTGACCAGGCATTATCTTCCTGGCTTAACGTACAGGGATTCCCGCTACAAAGCACTTTCCCGTGTCCCATTACCACTACATGATCTGTTTGCTCAGCAGCGTCAATACGGTGGGTAACCAGCAATAAAGTGAGATTCGGGTACGCCCTGCGGATATTAGCTAGAACCGTTGTTTCTGTTTGGGTGTCCAAACCAGAAGTAGATTCGTCAAGTACAAGGAGAGGGCACTTACGAACCAGAGCACGAGCGATTGCCAACCGCTGTTTTTGCCCTCCGGAGAGGTTCGAAGCATGTTCTTCAATTTTTAAATCAAGAATATTGTCACCAGAATCAGGATTGTTATCGGGATGCAGGTTTGTGGCACAGGCTAGCTTTAGAGCCGTCATCATCTCCGCTTCATCCGCTTTGGGATTAGCTTCGGCTAAAATTGATCTTACTGTTCCCGGAAAAATAATCGGGTCTTGCGGAACTAGGGTGACGGTACGCGCAATATCCAAACTGTCCGCTGAAACCCCTCCAACTGTGATACTTCCACTATCAGGGTGATCGAAACCCATTAATAACCCGAGCGCGGTGGATTTTCCAGAACCTGACAGCCCTACCAAGGCGGTTGTTTTACCTGCGGGAGCTGCGAAAGTGACTTGATCAAGAGCGTGATCTGTAGCTCCCGGATAAGCGTAAGAGATGCTAGCGAAAGAAACCTCATTGCTTTGAGGCAACTTTTGCGAAGATTTGCAGGTCGTGGAAGAAGTTTGCGTCTGCTCAAATATTTCGCTCATAGCTGGCAGCGCGGAAATACCAAAGAATGCTTCATGCCAACATGCCGATAAGGCAGTAAATGGGCGGAACAGTTCGATAGATAGCAGCGTAACCACAAATAGCGAGCTGATTGGCATCGCCTCGGAAGAAATCAAAGAAATTGCGATCACTAGCCCGAGGGCGGGACCGAGCACTTTCATCATTCCTGATAGGCCCGTTTCCCCCAAGGAAAGCCGTAGCTGCCCCATAGTAGTTTTCAGCAGCTGGCTCGACTGTTTTTCCAATTGGGTGCCATGATTTTTAGCCGCCCCAAAAGATTTCAAAGTGGACATCCCCATCATAGAATCCACGAAATCGGCATTGAGATTTTCGTACGCTATCCAATGCGATTGTCCGCGATTAGCAAGAGCTTTATCCCATAATCGGGGAATGGCAACAATCGCGACTCCACAGACTAAAAGAACTCCCGCAATCAGGGGAGAAATGCTGGCAATAGCAATCGTTAAACCAATCGCTGTTAGGGCGGTGACCGCAAGTTGGGTGAAATACTTGACGAAATAGGGTTCGATTGCCTCAACCCCATCAGTGAGAACCGACTGTATTTGTCCAGAACGCCCCAGCCCTCCCCGCATCGGTCCGCGCGCATCTAGTTGCTCTAGAAGAGCCCGCCGTAAACGGCTTTTTACCACTAGTCCCGCTCGATTTTGTAGAAGCTGTCCACTTACCTCAAGTAACGGGCGGATTAAGAGCAAGCCAGCGATAGCTATGATTAGTCCCACCACCATGGAGACTCGGCGAGAGCTCAATAGCTCATTGAAAAGCATGGCGTTGCACACCGCGGTTGCAATATATAAGCAAGACACCAGGACACCCAACATCATGGCGGGAGCCAGCAGCCACACGGAGACTCTCGCGGCGCGCATAACTAAACGTTGCTTTGTGAACATAATCGCCTATCCTTTCTCAACAACGGTATCGGTTCTACGCGTGCGGCATTGGGAAGGGGTTCATGCTGCCTTCAGGTCTTGGCGAATCCACCCATCCTAACCGTACTGCTTCCTCTGCCACCATATTGCGACCCAGGTAGGGAAATGCGGCGGGAGTATTGCCGATGGTGCCAGGAATTAATGTGCGAATCACATGCAGTCCGCAAGAAGCGACATCGCGAGAGGTGATATCAACGGTTATTACCCGCATACCCCGGGCATGGATACGCTCTATATAGCTAGCTAATTGACTATCTTTCAGCTGTGGCACAGATGAAATACTGCGGGTTGCTGGTATATCCAACAGTGGTTTCACTCTGTCTACCGCACGAGGATCTAGAAAGACCTCTTGCTGAATTAGGAGGTCATCTACATCTTTGAGATCCTCACGGAAATCATCCAGATAGCGGCGGTCACGGCGCCATTTCTTATATGAGCGTCCAGGAAGTAGACCTTTACGGATTGCGGTCCAATGTGCCCCTTCGGGGTTTGCGAGGTCGTGAGCTCCTTCTTGTAAGGTGAGCGCTTCACTCCAGGCTTTTAAGGCGCCTTGTTCAACGCTCGAGCGACAAGAAAAACCAACGTGTACCAGTTTAGATACATCATTGTGAACTACCCCGGCTAGAACCGGAATATTGAAAGTGTTGTCTAGATTGATCAAAGCGGGACGGAGGGGCTCTTTTGTCCCGATAAAAAGATCTAAGTATTTCTGAGGTAATTTCAGGTGCGGAAGCGCCTGGGTGTTCAACCACCACACCATGGTGGCATGCCGCTCAATAATTTCACTGATACCAGATAATATCGCCTGTGCACTGCTGGTTCCTGCTGCTACTCCAGCAAAGGCAGGAAAGTTAACTTTCGGTTCTTGCCGATACTGGTTGGTATACCAGTTGACATACACCAAGGAGGCGGGAACTAAAACTGGCTCTTCATCCTCATAATAGGTACCTTCCACCCACCCTACGGGCAAGTCAGGGGTCAACGGTACAAAAGGAAATCCGGGGTGCTGGTACTGGTTTGCAGAGAAAAGCACCAGTTCTTCCGGATGAAGAAGCGGGTATCCTTTTCTCGTTAATTCCCGATAAGAACCATGTAATACCGGTTTGAGATCAATTAGGTTAGAACAATAACGCTCAACTGATTCACCAATAGCCGCTAGTTCGGTGTCGTGGATCTGCGCTTCCTTTTCTTTTTCTCCAACCTCATTGGGGATTAACGTTGAGCCTTGGCAAAAAACTGTGTTGATATAAGTTGATGTTCTGCGTAAATCACACGTTCTCGCCTGGGTAGTATGCAGCGTAGGTGGCATATAGGCACTGTGCTGTACCCGGGTGAGCTCTTTTACGATTCCGTAGCATTTATCAACCACAAAGGGGGGAGGGTGAATTGGGGATTTAGGCTGGGGGCCCATCATAAAATTTGTGGGAAGCACCGCGTGAACTTCGAGCTCCCCTTCCAAGGAAATTGCCCAAATAGTGTCAAGGGGGTTTGATTTCTGGTTATCGATTTCATTGCGAGTAATAGCTCTAATTAATTCCGCTGCTTTGTGCCCCATATTTTTGGCTGCAGCTAAGCGCGGTAAGAAGCTTCCCCATATGGGGCTACCCATTTTTGCTTGAAATACTTCACTATTGACTGCATTTCCGGCGAGACGAGCAAGACTGTCGCTATAAGTTGCACCTTGCCCTTTAAGTACTGCTGGGCCAACCAATAGTTGGTCGGGGGTATGATCCACCGTGATCACTGAAATATTTAGCCCGAGATTGTCTTCAATGGTTTGCGCAAATACGGGAGCAGGCTCATCTCCGCGGCACACCACTAGCGTGCCGCAATTGAAGACTTGGTATGCACATTCGCGAACTGACTGGGAAGACAGGCGCGCCGCGACATCATTCTTTTGAAGCTCCGAAGTTATTAAACGCGCAATTGTGGGGTCACCGCAGACAATTACCTCTGCAACGGCCGCAGATTGAGGATCAGGGGTCTGGAAGACTAGGTCATGCGTGTTGATAAAACAGCTGTGTTTTTCTAATGCTTTTTTCAACGGAGTGCCCAAAGGGTGAGTGGACTGGACATCCTGCGCCGCATCTAAGACGCGCACGATGCTATTAGCATCCGTTGAGAGCACCAGATCACGACCATCTGCACATGTAAGAACGCATCTATTCGTATCCAAAGGCCTTACTTGCGCGCAAATCTTCCACATAACCCCTGATCCTCTTACCTATATGAAATATTGGGTAAAGTGCGTCTTAGCACTATTTTTTACTCGACGCCTATCTACTTACCTCCATGCAAAGCTCTGCTGGGTAGCGCCGTGATGGCAGTGAGGAACAGTGATTTGATCGGTGTTCACTTCCTCAATCTCTACGATTTCGAGTGTGTTCATTTCCCCTCCTTTCAAGCGATAGAAACTTCAGAGGCTAGCCTTTAACTTGTCGCATAGGTTATGCTAACCTAAGTACAGTTTACATGGTTTCTTCTTTTGCACAAGAGGGAAATAAAACTACGGAACAAATGAAGGAGGTTAGGTGAACCAGATATCGCGACCCTCCCTGCCTAAGTGCGAAAACATGATCAAAGTGCGCGGTGAGATCCGGTTACCCGAAGGCAGTGCCTTCTACCCACAGTGGAAAACCTCTGGATCTAACCCGGTATATGGCGGTTACCAAGATGCTTGCGAAACCCTGGTTTGCGACACCAAAACTTTTGATGTCATCACCCACAAATCTGGAAAATCATTCCCACTAGGACAGCACATTAAACCAATAAAAATGCTCGACCAAGAGCTCTATTTACAAGGCTCCTCCTTTATTAACGCTCCCCGCCTTTACCGACTTGATCGGAAAACTGGAGAACTAACTTTCGCTAAGAATGACACCTCCCGAAATGACAACGCATTTACCTGCAGACAGATTTGGGCCCATAGTGAGGACGGAACCCGAATCCCTATAGACTGCTTCGGAACGTTAGCGGGAAAACAGCCGACAATCGTATTTATCTACGGAGGATTCGGGAGGAACAATCACAGTTTTTACAGTCCAGACATTTACTCAAAATGGTTAACCCGTGGTTACAGCGTTGCCGTTATTCACTCCCGAGGAGGCGGTGAATACGGGAAAGCTTGGCACCAAGCCGGGGTTAAAGCAGGAAGACGCAAAGTCAGGGAGGATATAGCCTCTTCTATTCGTGAATTGCATCGTCAAGATATTTGTACCCCCGAGACTACATTCGTACACGGCATGTCTCATGGAGCACTGCTGGCAGCGATTACCACTATCCACCACCCAGAACTGGTATCCCAAGTAATATGCCGCGTCCCGATTAGCAGCACGAAAGACCTGCCGAAAACAACCTTAGGTCGTAAATGGTTAGACGAGTACGGGGATCCTCAAACCGCTGATTGGGATAACTTTATGAAAGAAGAAGATCCCTTAGCCTGTGATACCACACCCCAAATTTTAAGCAACACATCTTGGCTGATTATTGGCTACTGCCACGATGCAGTCACCGCTATTTCTCATGCAGATGCCCTAGTCGAACGGGTAAATAATTTGGGAGGAGAAGTAACGTACTGGCGTTATTCCAGCAAAGGCGGACATGAGGGGGCATGTGATCCCAGCAAGCGGATAGCCCACGAACGCAAGCTGTGGAGCTATCTGAGCCAAAAAGCATCTGAAATAAAAATGAAAGCAACAGGTTCTCCATGTTGACGAATCGAAAGCAACGCCTAATTCTCGGAATTATCTTAGCGTTAGCACTAGTCTGCTCAATAATAGTGGCTGTAATTGTGGGTGCTACGGATATTTCATTATCGGCAGCACTTGAAGGTATCGGTGCCACTCTGAGAAGAACTACTGACACTGACGTTGACACTCAGATTATCGGCCAGGTGAGATTTCCCCGCGCTGTTTTGGGAGCAATCGTTGGTGCCGGCCTGGGTATATGCGGCCTAATAACCCAATCGCTACTGCGAAACCCATTGGGCGATCCCTATATTCTAGGTATTTCCTCCGGGGCCTCCACCGGCGCAGCAGCCGTCATAGTTTTCGGTACAACCAGCAATATCTTATCTGCATTGGGAATCACGTTCGGTGCCTTCCTGGGAGCAGTAGCCTCCATCCTGCTCGTCACCCTGCTAGCTTCTGCCGGAGGAAAAATCACTCCGACACGCATTATTTTTGCAGGTATGGCGGTAACTTACTTTTTCTCGGCAGTAACCAGCCTGATAACTCTAATGGCTAAAAACGCGGCTGGAACCAAATCGGTAATGTTCTGGATGCTCGGATCAATATCTAACGCCACCTGGCATGACTCCTTCATCGCCGGCAGCGTAGTAACTATTGCATTAATTTGCTTCTCCATCTGGGGAAGACGGGTTGACATCCTTAACCTGGGAGACGATGCCGCAATCTCACTGGGTACCAGTCCTCGCCTCTATCGAAACCTCCTATTCCTCATAGTGGCTCTCACTATAGCGGTACTTGTCTCCCTTACCGGCGCCATCGGATTCGTGGGCCTAGTTGTCCCTCATGCCGCGAAACAACTGGTAGGTTCCACCACTCGAGCTGCGTTACCTATCTCTGCCCTGGGAGGTGGACTTCTCGTCGTCATTGCCGACACCTGTACCCGCGTGGCTATAAGACCAGCGGAACTACCTATCGGGATACTAACAGCCCTGGTAGGGACCCCTATGCTAATGGCTCTCATCAAGAAATATTCCAAATAGAAAGGAAGAAAAGGATGATCAAGAAACGAATTGCGGCTGGCCTGCTGGGTGTAAGCCTTGTAGCTGCCGCCCTCACTGGCTGCTCCGGGACAAAAGAATCGTCCAGCGCTGCTTCTGACCAACCTATTACAGTTAAAAACTGTGGGGTGGAAACGAAGTTTACTACCCCTCCTAAGAAAGTTGTTTCGATGGGAGTCACCGGTTTGGCGTACCTATTTGCTGCCGGAGCAGAAAAATCCATTGTTGGCCGCGCAAATGAATGGGGTGAAGAGCCGCCCTCCTGGATAGGTAAAAAAGCAGACGGAATCAAAGTGCTATCAACGGAATCCATTTCTATGGAAGCACTCATGAAATTGAAACCTGATCTTGCTTATGGTGGCGGATTCAGTTCCGAAACCACCGCTCCGAAAGCTGTAGCAGAAAAGGGAATCCCTGCCGTTGTAGATGCTACCGAGTGTAACTACTTCTATACAGATCAACAATCCGATGAATCGTTCAATACTACTTTGGCGGAGATTACTCAGCTAGGCAAAATCATGGGCACCTCCGAAAAAGCGGATGCCACAGTCAAGGAACTTAAAGAGAAACTAGAGCAAGTTAGTAATGAGAAAATCGGTAAAGAACGCAAAGTTTCCTACGCCTACTACTACGGAGAAGGTCCCGAACTATTTAGTTACGGAAACAAAGGAGTCATGGGGGAAATAAATAAGACCCTTAACCTCGTCAGCGCTATCGACCCGAACTATCATCCGCACCAAGGCGCCATTGCTCCAGAAGCATTTGTTAAATCAGACCCTGATGTAATCATCTTGCTCACCGGAATGGGGGGCGCCACCAAAGATAGTTCAATGCAACGACTTGAAAAGATTCCTGGTTTCAAGGACATGAAAGCGGTTAAAAACGGCAACATTATCTACGCGGAATCCGCAGTAGCTTATGCTTCCCCCACCGCGATTTATGGAACATTTGAACTTGCTGATCAGCTCAAGAAACTAGGAAAGTAAACGAATGAATGATTCTCCCCTTACGATAGAAAAAGCTAGCGTTCATTTCGGTGACACCAAAGTTCTTGACGGGGTCTCCTTCGAGGTATCTCAAGGTAAAATTTTAGGTATCGCTGGTCCTAATGGTTCCGGGAAAACTACCCTCATGAGAGCTATGTTCGCTGCACAAAAACTATCGGAGGGGAGAATTCTCCTCAGTGGGCAACCTTTAAACCAAATGCGTCCCGGTCAGGTTGCCCGGCGTATCGCAGTCGTTTCCCAATTTGAGCATGACATGGAAAGAACCCGCGTGCTCGATATTGTTCTCCTGGGACGATCCCCGCATCGTAAAGACATCCAAGGATATAGCGCAGCAGATCGAAAAATTTGTCAAGAAGCTCTCCACGCTGTTGGAATGAGCTATGCACAAGACCGCTACGTGGATACCCTTTCCGGTGGCGAACGTCAACGGGTACTAATTGCTCGCTCCCTCGCCCAACAGTGCAAATGTACGCTTCTAGACGAACCCACCAATCACCTAGACGTAAAGTACCAACACCAAATTCTTAGCATCATTAAGAAAGTTAGCGATACAGCCGTCATAATTTTGCATGACCTTAACCTGGTAACCCGCTACTGCGACCAGGCAATTATTCTTAAAAATGGACGCCTGCACACCCAAGGTATCCCCGAGGATATTCTCACTCCTGAACTCATCCACGATGTTTATGGAGTAAGCGCCAAAGAAGTCCAAGACGGAAACGTCAAACAATTTATTTTCAAACCATTGCCATCCACCACCTGACAGGTGAGCTAATGTCGCAGGCTCTAACGGTGTACTGTAACCAGGAAAACACGCCCTCAACTGTGACCACGACCTTAGTAACCCAATCAACCGGTGACAGAGCGGTGGTATACGATCTTGCGGTGAAGAAAACTGACAGAGCTGCCATTGCCCTTGGTAACTGGATGTGCAACCGTAATACTGTTGAGTTCCTGAGAATTTGACAGATTTCAAATAGCCCCGATTTGGGGGGAGTCTCTTTGCTTGGGGGATTAACCCTTTGGGGGTTAATGCTTTAAAAGTTCATGGGCAGCGTGCCCTTCGGGTTCGATTTGAAAAGTGCAGTGTTCGATTTTTCGTGGGAAATGAGTTTTCATACAGGTTTCTACCTGGTGTAATACCTCGAGGGCGTGTCCGTCTTTATAACACTGTTTAGCTATGATGATATGGGCTGACAGTAATACAGTGTGGGAATTTAGGGGCCATACGTGCAGGTCGTGAAGTCCGGTAACATGGTCTACCCGCAAAATATGTTGGCGAATCTCGGCTACGTTTAGTTCCTTGGGGGCGCGGTCAAGCAAAATCTCCCCTGCATCTTTGAGCAGTTTATAGCCGCGGGGCAACATGGCGGCAGCGATTAACAGAGAAATAACGGCATCAAAGCGGTTAATCCCAGTTAAACGAGTAACTATCCCTCCAGCAATTACCCCAACCGAGGAAATAGCATCTACGGTCACCTCTAAAAAGGCTGCGCGAATGTTTAAGTTATCCCGGTGACGTCCCGCCATTACCAGCATCGAAAGCAAGTTTCCCAGCAGACCCGCCACTGCCCAGGCTGCCATCTGGGTGCCATCAACCGGAATAGGGGTGATTAAATGCGCAATCCCCTCATATCCGATGACAGCGCAAATGATGATAATCATGCCCGCCTGGATTCCGCCAGCAATTGCTTCTAACCGGGCATAACCATAGGTTAGAGCGTCCGTACTAGGGCGGGTCATTAAAGTGGCGGTAAAAGCAGCCAGTAAGAGCCCCACAGAATCGATTGCCACATGACCGGTGTCGGCAGCTAAAGCCAAAGAATGAGATAAAACTGCCCCGACTAGCTGGGCGGCTAGCACCCCAAAAGTTATCGCAGCTGCGATTATTAGCCGGGTACGAGTAGAGCCGGTGGTCGGAGAATGCTGATGCAAAGTTGTAACCTCTCGAATTGGGCAGTACCTGATAGTTAAGGTCGATACTTATTTAACCACACGGCTTTTCAACATTTAACCCCCACTCTCACATAGCTAAATAAAACATGTAAGAATGATAAATATGTCGTCAAGTAACACTCCGGCGCTGCGTGGATGGCGTCATCTGTTTTCTGGTAAAGAACGAGAAATCTATTACCCTGCGGGACAATCAACTTATGATTCAGAAACGGTTCTAATAGTTGCTACTGACCGTTTTAGCGCCTATGGTCAGGTTTTCCCTACGGAAATTCCCGGAAAAGGTCTTGCTCTAACCCAGCTAACGACCTGGTGGTTAGAACAGCTAGGGGACTGTATCCCAAATCATTTTCTGTCTACTTCCTCAGTGCCCGAGATGGTAGCGGGTCGTGCCATGATTTGCCGTCATCTCGATATGTACCCTTTGGAATGTCACGTATCCGGCTACCTAGTAGGGCAGGCATGGCGCGAATATCAAGAAAAAGGCACAATCGCTGGGGTGCGTATGCCGGAGGGCTTACAGCGCGATCAAAAACTAGACAAACCAGTGTTTAACCCGGTAGCTAAAACTCAGATGGGTAGGCACGATAACAATGTTTCTTGGGAAGCATTACAGTCCCTGGTTGGTAGTGGACGGGTAGATAAAATAATCGAGTATTCCCTAGACCTTTATGACCGAGCCGCTAAAATCGCCTGGGATCGGGGAGTTATTTTAGGCTCCACCAAGTTTGAGTTCGGTTCAGCTCTGCCTTATGGCGGAGAGGCGGTGGTGTTAGGAGACGAGGTTCTCACTCCCGATTCTTCGCGGTTTTGGAATGCCGATAGCTACCAGGTGGGTAAACCCAACCCGCAACTAGATTCCCAAATGTTACGTGACTGGGTGGATTCTGAAGAATGTCATTGGCAGCCGTACAAGTTGCAAACTCCCCCGGAGATTCCGGAATCTGTGGTGCAGCAGACAGCTAATCGCTATCAAGAGATTTATGAAACTTTAACTGGACGTACTCTCAACGAGTAGCGGATTATCTATTAACAAGTTTATTCCACAGCTTTTGCAGCGGTTATTAAATAAGCTAACAACCCTGTGGATAAAATCTGTGGATAACTTTTTCCTTGAGTTTATCTATAAGGGTTCTGTCAAATTATTATTGCTCACCCTCAAGTAAACCTTGAGGGTATGGGCGGTTTTGTGTGTTGCCGCAGCTCTTTAGGCTGCGAGATTGTTAGTTGGGGTATTTACCCTAATCCTGGGGATAACTGGGGATAACCAGCAGGAAAAGAGGGCGGATTCGGCAACTAATTTACCGAATCCGCCCTCGATTAAAATCCTTATCAGCGTGTCAAACGCTAAGGCTCAAAGACTAGCCATTCTTGGGGCGTCCCCGCAGACCCAAGTACAAGGAAATCAGAGCCACCGCGATTACAATCGCAACAATGAAGCTAATTACCGAATGACCATCACCAATTAGTTTAACGAGCAGCCAATCAGACAGCCCCGCAGAAACCATACCGATAATAATGGTGATTAGCATCCCCATGTTTTGCTCGCCCTTCATAAATAGCCGAGCTAAAGCGCCAATAATACCGCCAGCAATAATTGCACCAATCCAACCCATAATCTTCTCCTGTATTAATCGTGATTTCTCTTCGTAAATCGTTGGTTGTACCTTTCCGGTTTAACACTTCCCTGCAGGAAGTGTCCAAGGTTATCGCTAGTAATGAAAAAACTATCAGCTGCACTCCTTATGCCACGAATGCTGTAAAACCAGCCTTCACCTGCTAATTAAGTTGCGTGAAGGTGTCTATGGATTCAAATCCACGAATAGGGCGCGGTGATCAGAAATCGGCATTTTAATATTTTCGGCTGATACAACCTGACAGTGAGGGGGTGCTAGAACGTGATCTATTTGAAAACTGGGTTGGTTCGCAGGATAAGTCAAAGCATCAGCGATAGTTAAATAGGGAAACATATCACGTACCGCATCATTACGTAAATTGAAATCCCCAGCTAGCACTGGGGTAGCGCTACCAGCTAAAGCACATAAACCCTGCCAAGAGCGACCTAGCTGATTTGCCGCAGTAACAGACCCTAACTCCAGGTGCGTGCAACCCAGCAGGAAGCTACCCTGCTTAGTTAAAACCTCTGCCCCTAATAGGTTGCGGGTTTGTCCCCCATAAAAACTCCAGTTGCGCATATCCCAGCCGTTAATAGTGATGCGAGGCGGAGCTGCTCCCAGTTTTGCACTCACCCAGCGGCGCACCGGATGCGGGGTGAGAATCCCCAGCCCGTATCCACCAACCAAAGGACGGTCAGCGCGAAAAGGGTTAAATAGATTTGTCTTTACAGATTTGGGAAGCGCAACCGGCAAGCGCACCCCTAAAACTACCTGACCGGCAAAAAACCCTAAAAAACGATAATGCCAGCTAGTCCCAGTTTCCTGACTTAAAGCATGGGCAAGGGCGCGAGTTTGGTTAGTAAAACCAGTGTGTAGCTGATAAAAATCAACTTCTTGCAGGCAAATAGCGTCAGCTTGGTAAGAAGCAAACTGCTTAGCCAAATCGCGCCAACAATCCTGGCTCGGCTCTACGCCCTTAGCAGGAGTGCCATGTTGCAGATTAGCGCTGATAATCCGCATTATCGTCCGCCTTGAAGTCTAGGCAGATAGAGTTAATGCAATAGCGCTGCCCCCCAGGCATATCGGGAGCGTCCTCGAATACGTGCCCCAGGTGGCTTTCACAGTTAGCGCACCGCACCTCGGTTCTAATCATCCCATGCGAAGAATCCTGGTGATAGGTGACTGCTGCGTCCTCGGGTCGGAAAAATGCGGGCCAACCACAATGAGAATCAAACTTGGTGGTGGAGCTAAAGAGCTGTGCCCCACAGGCTCGGCAACGATAAATTCCTTCCCGATTTTCATGGAGATACTCTCCGGTTCCGGGGCGCTCAGTACCTGCTTCGCGCAAAACGTGATACTCGTTTGCGTCTAGACGCTGACGCCAATCGGCCTCGCTCGCGGTGTGAGGATCAAAGTTACTCATTTGGAATCTTAACCTTTCTGTGGATTGTTTTCGCCAGCCAACTTACGTGCCAGGCGGTGTACTTCTTCATCGGAACGTTCACGGCTCAGGTAACGAACCTCTTGCGGTTGAATTCGGCGGGAAACTAGCGCCCAGGGGACTTCTTTCACTAACCATTGAATTAATTGTTCTCGCAGGTAACAGCGAAGTATCCAAAGGTTAGAGCTGTCGGCAGCGGAAACAGAAATCCGGACTGTCTGGCAATCGGGGCTCATATCAGAGACTTCGACGCTAGCGCTGCGACCATCCCAAAGTTCGGTGCCGGAAAGCAATAAATCAACTTGAGCGCGAATCGAATCGATAGGCGCGGAATAATCCAATTGCAGTTCCACTATCCCTAACTGCTGACTATGTTTGCGTGTCCAATTCTCAAATTTCTGTTGGGTGAAATGCGTAGAGGGAACAATCATTCGCCGCTCATCATAGAGGCTCAACACCACGTAGGTAAGCGTAATTTCCTCTACTGTCCCCAGTTCTTTAGTGCCGTCTAACCCCGGAACCTGAACTTTGTCCCCTACCCGCAGAGCATCCGATAGGGCGAGCTGTAAACCAGCAAACACGTTAGCCAAAGTAGATTGAGCAGCCAAGGTAGCCACAATCGAGGCGACACCGGCAGAAGCTAACATAGAGCTCATTGCCACCTGAGCTGAGGGGAAAGTCAAAATAGCGCTAGCAATTCCCACTACCACTACAACTGCTTGTAAAACCCGGCGAATAACTTGCGCCTGAGTAAGCATCTTAGAGCGGTTGCGAGAAGGCTTATCTTGGTTAGCTTTGACCGCCACGTCCTCTATCAGATAGCAGATGCGCGTAGTGAGGAACGTTAATACCAAAATAACCGCTATCAGCAGTCCATGGCTAAACCGCCCAATGCCAGTCGAACTCTCGATATTTAGACCCGAGGTAGTGTATTTCCAGCCCAAATAGGCACCGAGGATAATCATCGTCAGGTAAAAGGCGCGGGTGGCGCGGTCGAGAATCAGTTTAGTGAGTGGCTCGCGCCTGGCGAGTAGTTTCAAAATTGCGGTAGTGATTAGCGCCAAGATAATCCCGGCGACTACCCCTATCCCCATACCGGCCAGACTGGTTAGCCAGTCGAATACTTGCTCGACAGTTTCGTCAGACGGGGAAGCCTCCCAAGGGTGCAGCTGCATACCTCTAGATTACGGTTTGCGGCTAAAAAATGCAGTTCTTGAAGAGTAAAATAGAGGGTAGGTCGCAGTTGTGAGAGGCTTCATAGGAAATCGCTTTGCCTTTGCTTGCCTTTGCCCGGTAAAGTTATTCAAGTCTGAGCCGAGGTCTTTGGACCAGGCCGCGAGGCCCCCATCGTCTAGAGGCCTAGGACACCGCCCTTTCACGGCGGCGGCACGGGTTCGAATCCCGTTGGGGGTACGATCTGCCGGAAGGTGGAAACATAAAAGAATATGGCCCAGTGGCGCAGTTGGTTAGCGCGCCGCCCTGTCACGGCGGAGGTCGCGGGTTCAAGTCCCGTCTGGGTCGCAGGTCTTATCGACCCTAGGCTCTGTAGCTCAGTTGGGAGAGCGTTCGACTGAAAATCGAAAGGTCACCGGATCGATGCCGGTCGGAGCCACCACGTCTTAGCTAGCTTTATTTTCGGAAGCAAAATGATCCCATCCGCTCTGATAGCTGCTTTTCCCATCCACTAATAGGAACGCTCCACCATTTTTGCTACCAATGTCGCCGTTCTTCGCACAAAAGCTAGTATCGTCGATATCTAGGGATTCAAATCCGTTGGTACTGCCTAGAGACTTTCCAGTTCCGGGCAAGGCTACCACCTCGCCAATAGGGGTAAAACCGGGAACTGAAAAACCGGGAGGAGCACTGCACAGCAACCCGTGATCTTCGCCGCCTCCCAGTACCCAATCCCAACTATCCCTATTAAGAACCTGAGCCAGTCCCGCCAGTCGCTGCGCATATTTAGCTAACTTAGCGGTCTGCAAATTGATAACCACCCCGGAAGCAGCAGCGATTTTAGCGCCGTCACGGCTGAGACCATCGGAAATGTCCATAAGGGCGTGCGCTCCGCTAGCAGCTAATTGGGCAGCTAGACAGGAGGGAATTACCGGAACCTGGTAGCGGGAAATAACTTCTTGCGCGAGTTGGACTAACTCCTCAGGGAGGACGGATTTAACCGAATCTGGGTTTCCAAAGCGTTCCAGCAAGGCTAATCCGGCGGCAGAATCGCCTAGGTTACCCGCGAAATAAACCAGGTCGCCCGCTTTAGCTCCGGAGCGTAAAAGCGGGGCGCGTCCTTGCAAATCTCCAATAACCGTAACCGCTACTTGCAGACAAGGCCCGGAAGACAAATCCCCTCCAACTAGGGCGTATCCATAGCTTTCCAGCCCGCAAGCCAAACCGGTCGCCAGGGAGTGTATATCTGCTTTACCCATATCTTTAGGAATCGTAACTGCGGCCACAGCACTGTGGGCCGATGCCCCCATAGCCGCAATGTCGGCAGCGTTTTGGGCGGCAGCACGCCTGCCGATTTGTTCCAGGCTCATCCAATCACGGCGAAAATGCACTCCCTCTACCAATACATCGGTAGAAACTACACTGTTCCCATCGGGGTGTTTCAGTACCGCGCAGTCGTCTCCGGAACCTACTAACACCCGAGAATGAACTCGCAGCGTTTGGGTAAAATCAGCAATCAGCTTATCCTCGGTAGTAACCGGAGGAAATGCACTGCATCTGGCTTTCGGGTCGGTAATACTCATGCCTGACAGCTTACTTTTTCCGCTTTTTGTTGAAGAGCCTAGTTAGGCTGCCACCGCCCCGTATCCAATCATTGAACGCAGATATGCCTACTGCCAAAAGATAAAGCCCAATCAGCGCCGACATTTGCACAATCATTGGCCAGGCGGTAGGTAGGGGATTGGCGATTGCCGAAAAAACAGCGGCCAGTACCACTGCCCACCGCCAACCTTTCAACATACTTTTAGCTTTCATTACTCCCGCAAAGTTCAGCGCCACCAAGATTTCGGGAGCCAGGCAAGAAAGCCCGAACGCTAAAACCATTCGCATAAAGAAGGTGATATAGGAATCCGCCCGCAGCAGCATTACCGCGCCCTCTGGGGTGAAAGAATTAAGGATTGCTACCGCCTTGGGGATAATCCAAATACCAGATAAAGCGCCCCCACTGAAAAGTAAAAGACCAGTTAAACCGAAAGCTACGATATAGATTTTTTCTTTTCGCTTCAGCCCCGGAGAGATAAACGCTCCTATTTGAAAAATCCACCAGGGCGCAGAAATCAATACTCCCAGCCACAGGGAAACCTGAATCCGCAAATCAAATGCGGCACCGATAGTTTGGAAGTTTAGTTGCGGTGCCTGTTCGCTGACGGAACGCAATGGCTCTTGCATCCAATTCAAGGTGGGGGTAACTAAAAACCACCCTCCGATTGAGGCTACAAAGATACCTAATAGCGCTAGAAGTAAGCGTTTACGCAGTTCCAGCAGGTGTTCGCTTACCCGCATACGGGCTTGTGGATTAGTCTTTTTTTGTCCCGGCATAGAGGGCGAGGGGGGCTATTTGTTTTCCGGTGGATTAGCTATTTCCGTTTGTTCATTCGGGGTTTGAGAGGACGAGGGGGAAGCTGCACCAGGAGAGCTAGCGGGGGGTGCGGCGGGGATTTGCGGGTTTTGAGGTTCTGCCGCTACCTGCTTGTTACTGCTATCTTCGCTGAGGTCAGAAAGTTCCGACTTGAGAACTTTTGCAGATTTGCCGATATTGCGGGCAATATCAGGCAGTTTGGAAGCTCCAAAAATGATAATCAACACGAGTAACAGAATCAGAATGTGTACGGGTCGCACGGCGGTATCCGTCCCTTCATTACTAGGTCATTTCAATAAAGAATCTTCCCTAATTGTAGCGGGCTGAGAAGCCAAATAGGTTGCTGAATTGAAAATAGTTGAAAGTTTCGGGTTCTGTCCGATACTCCCATACTTAGGAAGCTGGGGGATTAACTCTCCTATAAGACCTGCAAAATACCTGCTATATGTAGCTAGAAACTAAACCGAAAGTTTCTAAAAGCTGTTAATCGGCTTCGTCCGAGGTGTTCGTCCTCTAAACGGGGTAATCTGAGGGCGGGAGGCAAAACGTGAGCGAGTTCATTACTGATGAAAAAGCAGGAGCCCTGGCCATTGCCGATTTGATGGCGGGCAAGAAAACAATTGTGGTTGCGGGGGCAGGGATGTCCACCGATGCGGGGATTCCGGATTATCGTGGCACCGGTTCGTCGGGAATGCCTACCGTAGATATGGATCAGTTTTTAGGCGAGCTTTATTGGCGCAAATGGGTGTGGCGCCGCAACCAGGAAACCTGGAAAACTGTGGCGCGGCTGCAGCCTACTCCCGGACATCGGGCTTTAGCACGCCTAGAGGACGCGGGGCTGGTTAATTGTATCGCCACCCAAAACGTAGATGGCTTAGACCGCAAAGCAGGTTGTAAGAATGTGCAGCTGCTGCATGGCAGTTTCGAGGAAGTGCAATGTCTAGGCTGCAAAGCAGTGTTTTCACGTGAGTATATTGACCGCCAGCTGCGTAAACTTAATCCGGATGTAAAGGATGACCCTGACCCCAAAAATGTGGCAGTCCTGGCGGCGGCCGATGAGCAGGCGGCGCGTGCCTGCCAGTTTAACCTGCTTTCCTGTCCGCGCTGTGGCGGGACTATTAAACCCGGAATCGTCTTTTTCGGAGAATCCCTACCCGGCGAGGCGATAGAGCGTTCTTTTGCAGCGGCGCGGGAAGCCGATGTGGTGCTGGCGGTGGGAACTTCCTTGGCTGTTTTAACTGGGCTGTGGGTGTTGCGGGAAGCCTGGGGGACTGGAGCGAAAGTGGCGGTGATTAATCGCGGAGCTACTGCCGCTGATTCTCTGGCTGACGTGCGGGTATCTGGAGGTTCCTCGCAAGTCTTAGAGCTGATAGCTTCCCAGCTATTGGATTAGCTCACGGTGTTACCTGGGGTTTTCCGGTGCTGAGGGCATGGTTGCCGCGGCAGCCTATAAATGCCTAGAGTCGGTTTCACGCGCTCCCTCCTGCGCATATGTGAAACCGACTCTAGGTTGTAGTTTAGGGGGTTATCTTGACACACGTTCCCCTAAAATAGCCGGAGCGACCGGCTCTCTTCAGTATACCTGAAAAATAAAAGAAACCTAATCTTTTATAATGTGGCACGAACCATATTTTGTTTCCATGTGGCAGTTTTAGCTAGTTATTTGGCTACGCTGCTTTAAGAACTCTAAGTTAATAACAGGCTAGAATAACTGTCGATACAACTTTACTTTCAGGAAGTCGCAATGGAAATCCTTTCTCCTTTTCATTACCTGCCGATAGGTGATTCCCCGGCGGATGTCTCAACGCTACTTTCGGCGCTAGCCAAACTTATAGGAAGCAAAGAAAGCTCCTCCGCCGTTACTTCCCAAAACCCTCACCGCGCCTCCGTCAAGGTAAGACAGATTCTGTTCCCATTCCCGCAAAACACGGCATTTCCGGCTGAACTTCAAGAATATGAGACTCGGCGTAAAGCGCTGCCTGAATCAGCGGTATTAGCTTTATCAGCGCCCGCCGCCGGCTCGGTTATCTGCTACTCGCAACTTGCTATTAAAACTATGGCTGATGCGGTTAATGCGGCGGTAGGTAGACCAGGTAGATGGATATTAGCCACCCCGGCAACTGAAATTGACGGGATTATGACTCTTGCGCGCGCTATCGCGGTGGGTATCCCGCCAATTATTGCAGCCAAAACCCGACCTGCCAGCGTCAAAGAGATACTTCGTGCGGTAGAAAGAGCGAAAGACCGTTCTAGTCGGGATGAAGCACCCATCTATATGCAGATTACAAAAACCCAGTTGGGGGAGCTATTAGAAATTCCTCCGGCTGAGCGCGCTGACCTTCAGGCAGTATCTTCTCTGATGGTTACCGGTTTAACCAGCCACGACCTCCTGGCGCGGGCGGCTAAAGAAGCCGGTATTGAGATTGTTAAAGCCTACGGAATTCCTGAATCATGCGGGATATGCGTCCTGGAGGGACAGCCAGTCGCGGGAGTTCATGTCGCAACTATCGGGGATAGGATTTGGCTTTCCGGGATATGCATGATGCTCGGCTACCTGGGTACACCGGGCGAGGTTGATTTTGTTTCCCGAGGACGCAAACGTTGGCTTCGCTCTAAAGATGCCGGTCATATGCGCGGGCCTCGTCTGGAAGTTGATGGGCGGTTACGGGATGTAATCTCTAGTGCGGGCATACGTATCCAAGCTTCCCTAGTAGAGCGAGTTATTCGCGATTTGCCGCAAGTCGAACAGGTGGTGGTAGTTGGGGTTCCCGATTCCAAATGGGGTTCCTTGGTGACCGCCGTAATCGAACCGGCAGCTGATGTTGCTCGCCAGCTCCTAAATCCCCAGCATAATCTGGAAGTTAAATCCGAAAACTCCCCTCTGTTCTCTCAGCAACCAAAAGTCAAGGTTGATTCCGAGAAGGTTCGAAAATTAGCGGGTCTACCCGCTGAAGGGGAAGAAGATTCCTCTGCGCAGCTAACCCCCCTAGAGGCAGCAATGGCTGCCATGGCAGCCAAAATCAGGGGAGCCGATGTCGATGTGGTTGCTGCCGCCGAGACTGGACAGTTACCAGCGGGAATCTACGAGGTAGCTCGGGGTACAGCGAACCCTACGGAACAGGGAGAAATATATTTCCCCACCGCCAATAGTGGGCAAGCAGCCTCAGTGGGATTACCTGAGGACTTGGACGGTGATATGGAGGAAATGGAGATTGCGGCGGCAAAGATACCGGCAGATACGCAACGCGGTGACCGAGGCGATTACCCTCATAAATCAACTATTCCGACCGAGGACGAATCAGAACCTTCTACAGATTTAGCTATGCTGGTACGTTCGCTGGTTACCGGGCAGCTCGACCGGGCACACGCTCCGCGCGCCCTCGTTCTGGTAGACAAAATCCCGCTCGACCTGAAAGGAAACCCAGATCGCGGTGCCTGTCGGGACTTGGCGGCGCGCCGGGTAGCAGCCGGGGAAGCCTGGATTAGATAGCCCCAAAAGGGGACAGCCACCTGTGCAAAGGACGCGCACTAACGTTGGGTGCGTGAATATACGAGACTTAAATCGGAATTTAAAGAAAGGAATCTAGTAATCCATGGCTACTGGTTCGCAATGGATTGAAGCTGCCCGTCCTAAAACTCTGCCCGCGTCCTTAGCGCCGGTAGTAATGGGAATAGGGGCGGCTATTGGTTTGCAGCAAGCCTCGATAGGTAAATCTCTGCTCGCCCTACTGGTCGCGTTATCTTTCCAGGTGGGAGTGAACTTCTCTAATGATTATTCCGATGGGATTCGCGGAACTGACTCGAGCGGGAAACGGGTTGGTCCTACCCGCCTTACCGGGCAGGGCTTAGCTACCCCCAAAGCGGTACTAGCCGCCGCTATCAGCTGCTATTTTTTGGCGGCAATATCTGGTTTGGGGCTGTGTATTTGGTCAGGAAGCTACCTGTTGATTCTGCTCGGAGCCTTGGCGGTGCTAGCAGCCTGGTTCTATACCGGTGGCAAACATCCTTACGGCTATCTGCCTGGGATTTCGGAACTCATGGTATTCGTTTTCTTTGGTTTATTAGCGACCGAGGGCACTATTTGGGTGCAAACCGACTCTCTTCCTTGGCGTACCTGGACGGCGGCCAGCGGGATTGGGTTGCTTTCTTGCGCATTGCTATTAGTAAACAATCTTCGCGATATTGCTGGCGACCGCCAAAGCGGAAAAAATACGCTAGCGGTGAAGTTGGGAGATAAGTCCTCAAGATACCTGTTCGCTATCTACCTTTATGGGGCACTGATTTTGGGGGTAGTCTCATTTAATCTTCGCTGGATTGCAATAGTGTTCGGGGTGGTAATGGCGATTTTGATGAGTCTGGCAATGGCAACAGTGTTGCGCGGAGCTAGCGGAAAAGAACTAATAAAAACCCTGAAACAAGTGGGGCAAATCACCTTAATCTATGGGGTGGCGATTGGTTTAGGATGGGTCTATCTGGGGCTATAGGTGGCTAAAAGCTCGGTTGTTGCTAGGCTTGAGAACATGGTTGCGGTAGTTATTACCCTGGTACAAATTCTGCTAGCCGTGTATGCGCTGGTGGACTGCTTACGCACAGCTAAAACAGATTTACCTGGGAGGCTGCCACGGGCATTCTGGTTGCTAATAATTATTCTGTTACCGCTACTCGGTCCCTTAGCCTGGATTGTCATTTCCTGGGCTAGTAAAGCCGAAACCTCTGATGGGAGAGTCGAAATCCCTAAAAATCCGCTAGAAATCTTCCGGGGTGGCGTCGAGCGTTCCGAATCGCGCGAACCGGAGATACCGCAAGCTCCTGATGATAACCCCGATTTCCTGTTCTCGATTGAGGCAAAAATGCGGCGGGAACGTCTGGCACGCGAGGCGGAAGAAGAAGCAAAAAAACGTGCCACGAAAAACCAACCCCCTGCTGCTAACGACCAAAAATCCACCGGTAGCATTGAAGATAACATTGCGAGTGGGGATATATCCCCCGCGCCGGAAGGTGACGAGGGCGAGACCGGTTCGGGCAGCAACCCTCCGGAAGAAGCGTCCTCCCCGGAATAAAGCTCTACCGCTTCAACCGGGCTACATTCCTAAGGTGCAGCCCGATAAAGATAATATCCAGCTAGGCAGGGTCTAGTTACCTTGATTTAAAGCGGCAGCCGAAGTGCCAGGCACCATATCGCTGGCGCGAGCGAGCAAAGGCGCTGCCGGTTCACAGTAATCCAAAGAAATCAAGGTATTACCAAGGAACGTTAGAGAAGTCAGAGAAGCGAGGGAGCATTGACGCCGGTTAGGCAGATGCGCAAGCGGGCGACCCTCCACAAAAAGGCGAAAAGCCCAGATAGGAAGCTGGTGAGATACCAGTAAGATTTCCCGGATTTGCGAACCATCATCCGAGTGTCCCAAGCGGGAAGAATCCTTAATCGGCGAATGTAAAGCTGAACGCACCGCCTCCCTAACCCTACTGGCTTGAACCGCATAAGGCTCACACCAGGACGGACGCAGCACATTACGGTAACGAGGCCAGTACCGCGGGTGAAACAGGGCGGCGCGGTTGCCATTGACCACTTCGCCCTCAAACATATTCATAGATTCGAGCAGACGCTTGTCGGTGCTAATCGGTAAATCAAACAGTTGGGAAGCCGGAGTTGCTGACTCTACTGCTCGCTCTAGGGGAGAAGAAACAATCGCTTCTAAATAAGCCCCTTTTTCCAATAGATATTCCGCGCTCATCTGCGCCATTTGCTTGCCCAAGTCGGTTAGATGGTAACCGGGTAAACGTCCATAAAGAACCCCGTCAGGATTATCCACTTCCCCGTGGCGCATTAAATGAATCGTGGTCAGCTTCTGCATAGACACCACTCTAACAAACCAATCTTGCATAAGACTGGGTGCGAGGAGCGCCGCCAAATAGGTAGGGTAGAGACGTGAAAGCGAAACCGAGAGTAGCAGCCTTCTTTGATGTAGACGAAACCGTAATTCGGGGAGCCAGCTCTTGGATACTCACCCGCGAGTTGTTCCGCCACCGATTCTTTGGGGTATCCGACCTGTTCTTCGCAGCACGTCACGCTTTCATGTACGTTGTGCTAGGGGAAGATCAAAATCGTATTGAACAGGTAAAAAATCGAGCTTTGCGAGTAATGGCGGGACATTCACGCCAAGAGATAATGGCAATCTCTGAGCAGGTATGCGATTTATTAGAGAAAAAACTGTTCCCTCAGGCGCAAGGGTTAATCAAACGCCATTTGGCTGCCGGTCACGATATTTGGTTGATTTCAGCCGCACCCGCAGAGCTACCGCAAATGTTGGCCGAGCGCCTGGGGCTAACCGGAGGTATCGGTACCCAGATTGCGGTTAAAGACGGTGTTTACCAACCACAGCTCGCATCTGAGCTAATGCATTCCCAAGGTAAACGAGAAACAGTAATAGCATTGGCTAAAGAACGTGGATACGACCTTACTCAATGTTTTGCCTATTCAGATTCCGATAATGATATGCCCCTGCTGACTTTAGTGGGTAAACCCTCGGCGATTAATCCTGATATTTGGTTGCGGGTGCGGGCATTTCAACGCGGCTGGCCGGTGATAGATTTTAGGCGTCGCTCGCGAATCAGCAAGATTCTCCAAAAGGTTAAGGCTAGGCGGCGGGGACTGGAACTTAAAGGATTAGATCAATAGGTGGAAACTGAGACTATTTCTGACTAACCTGGCAAATGTCCTATTTGGAAGGAATCATTTTGACTAACAACTATTCAAAGTTAGCGGCTGGTTTAGATAAGCAACCGGACGAAGTCTCCGGAATGTTCGACCAGGTGGCCGCCCGTTATGACTTGACAAACGATTTTATGACTTTTGGGCAACACCGGATTTGGCGACGCTGCCTATCTAAAGTTGTGGCTGCGCGCCCAGGGCAGAAAATTTTAGATATTGCGGCGGGTACCGGCACGTCCTCACTCAGTTTTTATCGCGCGGGAGCCGAGGTAACTTGTTGCGATTTTTCTCCCGGGATGGTGGCGGAGGGCAAAAAGCGACATCCGGAGCTCAACTTTATAGTTGGCGATGCCCATGATTTGCCCTTTTCTGACGAACAATTTGATACCGTTACCTGCTCTTTTGGGTTTAGGAATATGAATAATCCTGCGCTTGCTTTACAAGAGCTGGCGCGGGTTACGAAACCGGGTGGAAAGCTCGCGATTATGGAGTTTTCTACCCCCCCGTCGCCGTTTATTGCCAAAGCTTATGAGCTTTATATGCGAAATGTGCTGCCGGTAGCGGGTCGTTTAATTTCTTCAGATTCGGATGCCTACACCTACCTGTTTGACTCAATTTTGGATTGGCCAAATCAAGAAACCTTGGGAAAGCTGATTCAGGAAAACGGCTGGGGTGAAGTCTCGTATCGCAATCTAACTTTAGGTGCGGTGGCGATTCATCGAGCCTATAAATAGGGCGGATAGCGGTTTTATGCAAACGTGTAGAACCGTCAAGATAATCACCGCGATTAGGCACGCAGTTAGAATTAGGTAAGGAAGAACTTGCTTAATCGATTCGGGATTCTAATGAACAAAATAGTGGGATTTTCATTCTGCCAGCACAAATTGCTCTGACTTCAACCAGATAAGAAAGCAAGTTAGCCTAGTATGGGTGCGCGCAGCGTGCCTAAAACCTGGTTAAACTTGTTTAAGTCCATCTAGTCAAGAGGACGCCTACACTGCGGGAGGGGGCAAACCGGCATGGCAACTAAGATTGCAAAAGATCAGTGTCAAGTGCTGGTCGTAGGGGCTGGTCCTGCCGGGGCTGCAACTGCCTATCACCTCGCTAAAGCCGGTATAGACGTCCTCGTCCTAGAAAAATCTGCGTTCCCACGGGACAAAATCTGCGGTGACGGTCTAACCCCGGGAGCGGTAAAAGAAATCTTGGCAATGGGGATTAACCCGGTTGAAGAGGGATGGCAGGTCAATCGAGGGCTCAGTGTAATTGGTGGGGGACATCGAATTACCCTACCGTGGCCTGAAAAATCTTCGCTTCCCTCCTATGGGCTTACTTGCAAGCGAACCGAGCTTGACCAGCGACTTATTCAGCAAGCGGTCGCTTGCGGTGCTCGGCTAATTGAAAACACCGCCGTACAAGACCTACTTACAGACGCTGACGGTTACGCCTGCGGGGTAAGCGCAATCGCGCGCGAGCCACAAACTCGGCAAAAAAAGAATCGTGAATTCCGTGCTCGCTACGTGGTTGATTGCACGGGAGCAAATGCTCGTTTAGCCTCCCGGCAAGGACGAACTCCCCTCAATAATCGCCCTATGGCGGTGGCGGCGCGGGCGTATTTCTATTCCCCCCGCGGTAACGAAGAAATGATGGAGTCCCATCTGGAACTGTGGGACGGTAAGCCCGGTCATTCAAACCTGTTGCCCGGTTACGGATGGCTATTCCCGATGGGCGACGGGATTGTAAACGTGGGGCTAGGCTCGGTATCTTCGGGTGCACAATCAACCAATTTGCCCTATAAACAGATATTTAATCGCTGGGTAGCTAACTTGCCGAAACAGTGGGGGCTCAGCGAAGAAAAGATGATTGGTTCGCTGCGTTCAGCGCCCTTGCCGATGGCATTTAATCGTAAACCGGCTTACGAAAATGGGCTACTTTTGGTTGGGGATGCTGCCGGAATGGTGTCGCCATTCAACGGAGAGGGCATCGCTCCGGCAATGTTTGCCGGGCGGCGCGCAGCCGATGCTTTAATCCAGGCACTAGGTCGTACCTCGCGCGCTCAAGCCGAACTTGCCCTCCAGGAATATCCTCGCGACCTGCAAGATCAATATGGGGGCTACTACAGTCTAGGTCGCGTATTCGTGCGACTAATCGAAAACCCGAAAATTATGCACGCCTGCACCAAATATGGTTTGGACAAACCGGCGTTGATGCGTTTTGTCCATAAAATGCTTTCTGATGGTTATGAACGTCGCAGTGGAGTAGCCTCCGACCGGGTGCTACAAATTCTGACTAAGGTGGTAAAACCATCATGAGGATTATTTTTGAGATAGAAGATTTGAGCCGGAAAAGAACCGGAAACTACGGCAGTTGCCAGTTCAGAGATGACTGGGCAGACAAGAAGGATGTGGAGACCAAATGAGTCCATCGGCATCACTGTTAATAATGGGCGCGGTAGCGATTGTGCTGGCCGTGGGCGGTTTGGTACTGTCCGCGCTCCTCGGACCGGCACGTAAAAACCAGGTAAAGCTGGGTACTTACGAATGCGGAATTGACTCTAATGCTCACGAGGACGCGCGGGGACGTTTCCCGATTAAGTATTACTTAATCGCAATGACGTTTATCGTCTTCGATGTGGAAATGGTGTTCCTGTATCCATTTGCCGTATCGATAAGTCACTTTGGTCAAGTGATGGCCATTCCGGTACTAATCGACATTCTGTTGTTCATCGTTTTGGTGCTGGTGCCCTACATTTATGAGTGGCGCCGGGGCGGACTGGACTATTAAGAGAGAGGTAAAGCATGTCTTTTGATAATGAGATACCGGCAGGAGTCGCGCTTACCAGCCTAGATAAATTCATGGGTCTAAGCCGTAAAGCCAGCCTCTGGCCGGTAACTATGGGTCTAGCCTGCTGCGCTATCGAGATGATGGCCACTGGAACCCCTCGTTTCGATATTTCCCGTTTCGGGATGGAGGTATTTCGTGCCTCGCCCCGCCATGCTGATTTGATGATTGTCTCGGGTAGGGTTTCCTGGAAGATGGCACCGATTATTCGGAACTGCTACGATGCCATGCCCGAGCCCAAGTGGGTTATCTCTATGGGTGCCTGCGCGTCCTCAGGAGGGGTTTTCAATAACTATGCGGTGGTACAAGGCTGTGACCACGTAGTTCCCGTAGATGTTTACCTGCCCGGATGCCCTCCCCGCCCAGAAGCCCTGATTCATGCAATTATGGTGCTGTGGGATCAGATTCATTACCGCACCCCCATCACCCAAAAAGAACGGTTGGAGATTGCCCGTAAAGCAGAGCAAGCAGCTTTGGCAGCGACTCCTACTTCCCAGATGAAAGGACTGTTGGCGTGAGTAAAGACGACAAGACAGTAGTCCTGCATTCCGATGTAGAGGACGGGCCGGTAGCAGTTGAGGTTAGCGCCCCGCGTGGCTTTGCTGCTGGCTCTAATATGGGTATTCGTCACGGTCTATTCGGGGTGCATGATGATGGTGACACTACCGGTTTTGGAGACATTGAACTACAACGGCAAATGCCCGCTGAAAGTCCCCGCCCCTATGGGTCATGGTTCGATGAGGTCGTAGAGATTTTAGAAGAGCTTATCGAACAATCTGAGCTAGAAATAGCGCAGGTAATCGAGCGGGTGGTAGTCGATAATGATGAACTGACTATTTTTATCTCCCGCGAGCACCTGCCGCAGGTCGCCAGATGGCTGCGCGACGATCAAGATCTGCGTTTTGAGCTGTGTCTTGGGGTGAACGGGGTGCACTATCCGCACGATAAAGGGCGAGAACTGCACGCCGTCTATATGCTTTATTCGGCAACCCACAACCGCCAACTACGTTTGGAAGTTACCTGTCCGGAATCTGACCCTCGGATTCCCTCGGTGGTAGCCACCTATCCCGGAAATGACTGGTGGGAACGGGAAACCTGGGATTTGATGGGGATTATCTTTACCGGTCATCCCGGGCTTAGTAGAACTGCTCTACCCGATGACTGGGTAGGTCATCCTCAGCGGAAGGATTATCCGCTAGGCGGTATTCCGGTGCAATTTAAGGGCGCTACAGTTCCGCCCGCCGATTCGCGGAGGTCATACAGTTAAATGAAATACGTATCTGATAGCGAAAACAGCCCGCTGCTAAGAGCAGCCGGATCCGCCCTCGATAATCTAATTACCAAGGACACCCCGCAATACGATTTGCAAGGTGGCGATTGGGAAGAGATGGCTTCCGAAGTCGAAAAGCTCGCCAACGAGCGCATCGTCATGAACCTGGGGCCCGTTCACCCCTCTACCCATGGGGTGCTGCGCCTAATTGTAGAGCTAGACGGGGAATATGTTCGTGACGTGCGGGTAGGTACCGGTTATTTGCATACCGGTATCGAAAAGAACATGGAATACCGTACCTGGACACAGGGCGTGACCTACTGTACCCGCATGGATTATGTGGCTCCGTTCTTCCAAGAAGCTGCCTACTGCCTGGCAGTCGAAAAAGTTTTGAAAAAAACCGCTGAGGTTCCAGAGCGGGCAAACCTAATTCGTATCCTGATGATGGAACTTAACCGGATAGCTTCCCATATTGTTGCTATCGCATCTGGTGGTAACGAGCTCGGCGCCACCACCATGATGACTATCGGGTTCCGAGGGCGCGAAGAAATCCTGCGGATTTTTGAACAAGTAACCGGTCTGCGTATGAATCACGCCTATATTCGTCCCGGTGGCGTCGCCCAGGATTTACCTCCCGGGTGCACTGAATATATTCGCGACCTATTACCAAAGACTCGGCGCGATATTAACGAACTACAGGATTTGACCTTACAAAACCCCATCTTCAAGGCGCGTTTTTGCGATGTAGCGGTTTTGCCTTTATCTGCACATATGGCAATGTCTATGACCGGTCCTTCCGTTAGGGCAGCCGGGTATCCCCTGGATATGCGGAAGATGCAACCCTACTGTGGATACGAAAACTTTGATTTCGATGTTCCGGTAGCCGACCAATCCGATGCCTACAACCGAACCGTGGTGCGCTTCGACGAGTGCTATGAGTCCTTGAAGATTATCTACCAGGTACTAGATCGCCTTGATGAAACCGAGGGCGACCCGGTAATGATTTCCGATCCACAAATTAAGTGGCCGGCTCAGCTAAGCGTAGGTATTGACGGCCAAGGTAACTCTCCTGAACATATCAAAGAGATTATGGGCAGCTCCATGGAGTCATTAATTCAGCACTTTAAGCTGGTAACCGAAGGGTTTAGAGCGCCAGTCGGTCAGGCAACCCAATTAGTAGAACACGCGAAAGGCGTGATGGGGGTACACGTGGTCTCTGACGGAGGCACTCGTCCCTATCGAGCACATTTCCGTGACCCCAGCTTCGCTAACCTGCAATCCTTATCCCTAATGGCTCAAGGTGGCACGATTTCTGATTTGATTGTGGCGCTAGCCAGTGTGGATCCCGTACTGGGAGGTGTAGATCGCTAATGAGTTATTACAACCCTGAAATTGAGCAAAAATTCCGCGCCGAAGCTGCGGAAATCATTGCCCGCTATCCCAAGGGACATGAGCGTAGCGCGATGATTCCGCTGCTACACCTGGTGCAAAGCATAGACGGGTATGTAACTGCCAACGGTATCGGATTAATTGCCGATATTTTGAACTGCCAGCGGGCAGAAGTCAGCGCGGTTGCGACTTTCTACACCCAATTCAAACGCCATCCCAACGGTGAATACACCGTAGGGGTGTGCACTAACGCCCTCTGCGCCGTCCTCGGCGGAGACACTATTATGCAGACCCTAGAAAAAGAGCTAGAGGTCGGAAATGATGAAACCACCCCGGACGGTAAAATCACTTTAGAAGCTCTAGAATGTAATGCTGCCTGCGACTACGCTCCGGTAGTTATGGTTAATTGGGAGTTCTTCGATAATCAGACTCCCCAATCCGCCGTGCAATTGGTACGTGACATCAAAGCGGGCAAACCGGTTCGTCCTACGCGCGGATCCGAGACGGCTCCTACCTTTAAAGAAGCCAGTCGCATTTTGGCTGGATTCCCCAATACCCAGACCGCAAATCAGGGCGTGGCAGCCGGTCCCGCCAGTTTGTGGGGACTCAAAGTTGCGGAAGAAAACGGAATGGAAGCTCCCGATCCGGAACAGTTTGAAAAATCAGATGCAACCCAGATTCATGAAACCGAGTCAGGTAAGGCTGCAAATGCCGCCGGAACAGATGCGGTGGGCAAGAAACACTCCTCTGCTGAGCACAAGGAGACAGGCAAGTGAGCGAAAAGTTAAAGTCTGAAATCCGCCGGGTTCCGCTGACCCCCATCGTTACCAAACAGTACCGCGAGCCTGAAAGCTGGACGCTAGCGGCTTATAGGAAAACTGGTGGCTACCGCGGGTTAGAAAAAGCTAAACACCTGGAACCGGCGGAAATTGTGGAAGCAGTTAAGCAAGCCGGAGTTAGAGGGCGCGGCGGTGCCGGTTTCGGTACTGGTCTAAAGTGGTCATTCCTGCCTCCCGATGATGGCGGTCCGCGTTACCTGACCGTGAACTGCGATGAATCTGAGCCAGGCACTTGTAAAGATATCCCCATGATTTTGGCTAACCCCCATGCAGTAATCGAGGGGGTCGCCATCACCTGTTTTGCCATTGGCTGTAAGCACGCTTTTATTTATATCCGCGGCGAAGTAGTTCACGCCTATAACCGCCTATTAGTGGCAATTAAAGAAGCTGAAGATGCGGGGCTGTTGGGAGATTTGAAACTTATCGCCCATGCCGGTGCTGGTGCTTATATTTGCGGCGAAGAAACCGCGCTTTTGGATTCCCTAGAGGGCAAGCGGGGTCACCCGCGGCTAAAACCGCCATTTCCCGCGGTTAAAGGGCTCTATGCCCGTCCTACCGTTATCAATAACGCGGAAACCATGGCTCAGGTGGCTACCGTTTTTCAAAATTCGGTTGATTGGTATGCCTCAATGGGTAAAGATAAATCCCTGGGTTACGGTATGTTTAACCTGTCGGGACATGTTAAACACCCCGGTCTTTATGAGGCTCCTTTCGGCATAACCATGCGCGAGCTGCTGGAATACTCCGGCGGGATTCGTGAGGGGCACACCTTAAAGTTCTATACCCCCGGTGGCTCCTCAACTCCGCTTTTTACCGAAGCTGACCTAGATGTTCCCTTGACCTACGAGGACGTAGCTGCCGCCGGATCGATGCTGGCAACCCGCGCCCTGCAAGTGTTTGATGAAACTACTTCCGTAGTCAGGGTAATTAGCCGTTGGACAGACTTCTATCAGCATGAATCTTGTGGTAAATGCACCCCGTGCCGTGAGGGTACCTATTGGATGAAGCAGATAATGCACCGCTTAGAGGCCGGCAAAGGACAAGAGGGGGACGTGGATTTACTCTACGATATCGCCGGTAATATCGCGGGACGTAGCTTCTGCGCCCTGGGAGATGCCGCGGCTACCCCGGTTCGGAGCGGCATCGAGAAATTCCGTAAAGAATTCGAAGCTGGCTATACCACTCCCTGGTGGGAGGCATTTCCGCCCGCCGCCTCGGAGGTTTTTAACGAAGGAGGCCTCCTGTGAGTGAACAAGTCAAAATTAATATTGACGGTCAGGATATCGAGGTCGCCAAGGGGACACTCCTAATTCGAGCAGCCGAAAAACTGGGAATCCATATTCCCCGTTTTTGTGACCACCCACTGCTAGATCCAGCCGGAGCTTGCCGGCAATGCCTAGTAGAGGTAGCAATGCCGGGGCGTGACGGGGTGGTTCGTCCTATGCCCAAACCCCAGCCAGCCTGCACCATGACCGCGATGGCGGGCATGGAAATCAAAACTGCTGCCACTTCGGAGGTAGCGGAGAAAGCCCAGCATGGGATTACCGAGTTCCTGTTGATTAACCATCCCCTAGATTGTCCGATTTGCGATAAAGGCGGGGAATGTCCGCTACAGAATCAAGCGATGTCGCACGGTACGTTGCGCAGCCGGTTTATAGATGAAAAGCGGCTGTGGCCCAAACCGGTGGAACTAACCGGTCAGATTCTAATCGACCGGGAACGCTGCGTGCTCTGTCAGCGTTGTGTACGATTCGCTAACCAGATTGCTGGTGACTCTTTTATCGCTTTGCAAGGACGTGGCGGCGGTTCTTCTCCGTGTGACGACCACGATTTCATGGGTGAAAATGTTGGCGCCTTTGACCAGGAAACCCTGGGAATCTCCGATTCTGACGGTTCAAAACCGCAGCTGCGCCTCGACCCGGAAACACAGGCGTTGTCGGATTCGCATGGAAAACCGGCTCCGCTTTCCTCTCTAGCTGCTCGGGGGGCAGGGGCAGATGAGCAAGATCAGTCAGGTAGACTTTTCAGTTCCTATTTCTCAGGCAACATTATTCAGATTTGCCCGGTAGGGGCATTAACCTCGAAACGTTACCGTTTCCGGGCACGTCCTTTTGATTTGATTTCTACGCCAGGAGTAACCGAACAGGACGCTTCCGGTTCTGCGCTGCGTACCGACATTCGTCGTGGGGTGATTACCCGCAGGATGGCGCAAAAGGATTTGCAGGTAAACGAGGAATGGATTACCGATAAAGATCGTTTCGGATACGAGTGGCAGTTCCAACCGTCTCGGATTAAAACTCCACTGGTACGTGAAGATGGCAAGTTAGTTCCAACTTCCTGGTTTGATGCTTTTGAACGTGCAGCCCAGGGATTATCCGCAGCTGGCAAGGGCAAAGTTGGTTTCTTACCGGGAGGACGGCTAACTTTCGAGGACGCCTACGCCTGGTCAAAGTTTGCCCGGGTAGTGTGCGGGACTAACGATATAGATCAGCGTACCCGCACAGCTGGCAGAGAAGAAGAATCTTTCTTGGGTGCCTATTTTGCGGGCGCTGGAATGCCGGTTACCTATGATGACCTGGAAAAAGCTGGTCAAGTGCTCCTGGTTGGTTTTGAGCCCGAGGACGAATGCGGTGCGGTATTTCTCCGGCTGCGTAAAGGGGTCAGAAAAGGCAGCGTAAAAGTGGCTACTGTAGCACCTTTTGCTTCGCCCTCTTCGGTAAAAACCGCAGCTACAGTGCTATTTGCAGCTCCTGGAACCGAACCGGAAGTAGTTGCTAATGTAAAAGCCGATGCCGAGGGTGATTTCGGTACGGTATTTGCGGGTCTTAAGGACGAGGGCGCAGTAATCGTTGTCGGTGAACGTGCCGGCATAGTGCCTGGTCTGCTCAGTGCGGTTAATGATTTAGCTGCTCGGAGCGGAGCACGTCTGGCGTGGATTCCGCGCCGCAGCGGAGAGCGTGGCGGGGTGGAAGCTGGTCTATTACCTGGTTTACTTCCCTTTGGGCGGAACGGACATGACAGTGCAGCTCGCAATGATTTGGCTGCGGTCTGGGGCGAGCAGCTACCAGCTGAGCCGGGACGCGACACCCAACAAATCCTGCAGGCCGCTGCTAGTGGAGAACTGTCCGCGCTGGTGTTGGGGGGATTGGATTTACGTGACCTGCCAGACCAGGATTTAGCGGACAAAGCTCTAAAGCAATGCCCCTTTGTGGTTTCTTTGGAAATCAATTTAACTCCCGCAGCTGAAGCAGCAGATGTAGTGTTTCCGGTAGCTCCGGTTTCGGAAAAACCTGGCACTTTCATTAACTGGGAAGGACGGCTGCGGCCTTTCGGGCAAGCCCTGGTTTCTCAAGATATGCCCGATTGGCAAGTGCTAAACAAACTGGCACAGGTAATGGGAATCGAGCTGGGGATAGACTCTCTGAAGTCAATTTACGCCGAAGCTAACGAATTGCTTGATTGGAATGGTTCTCGGGTGTCATTCGAGCCAATTACGCCCGCTGACTTACTTGCTCCTCAAGCTAATGAAGTTGTTATTACCTGCCATAAGCCCCTAATTGACGAGGGTCTTTTGCAGAGCGGGGCAGCAGATATGCAAGCAGCTGGGCGCGCTTCGTTTGCGCGTATCAGTCCGGAAACAGCGAAAGAGTTTGGTATCAGTGCCGGTGGGGCGGTAAATCTGAAAACAGCCCAGGGGAGTATCCAGCTTCCGGTGGTGCTAACCGATATGCCACAGCGCGTGGTGTGGGTGCCAGAATGTTCTGCTCACTGTCACGTACATGAGTCTTTGGGCGTTAGCAGTGGCGCCCTCGTCGAATTGGAGCCCGTTGCGGAGGTACAGCAGTGAATACAGCAATTCTGCTAAGCGCAAATAGTACTGGCGCCGCTGATTTCAGTAATGACACTTGGTGGATAACGCTTATCAAGGCGGTATTTATCGTGTTCTGGTTGATTATCAGCGTAATTATGGCGCTATGGGTGGAAAGGCGTGGTCTAGGTCGTATTCAGACCAGACCAGGACCTAATGTTCACGGTCCGCTCGGTCTTTTCCAGGCATTGGCCGATGCCATTAAGCTTTTGACCAAAGAAGATATCTTCAAACGACAGGTTGATAAAGTTCTTTATCTAATGGCTCCAATCGTTACCGCTGCCTGTGCGTTCTGTGTCTACGCGGTGATTCCCTTCGGTCCGAGTCTGCATATCGGTAACTTCTCAACACCTTTGCAGCTAACCGACTCTGATGTAGCTGTGCTTTATATGTTAGCTGTCGCGGGTCTGGGAATTTACGGGATTATTCTTGCAGGTTGGGCCTCTAACGGACATTTGCCTTTATATGGTGCAACCCGGTCTGCTGCACAGGTAATCAGCTACGAGCTAGCGATGGGAATGTCTTTAGTATCCGTGTTCGTGGTATCCGGTTCGATGAAAACTTCGGAGATTGTGGCTGCTCAGTCGCCTATGTGGTGGTGTATTGCCCTGTTCCCCGCTTTCGTAATCTACATAATCTCGATGATGGGAGAGGTAAACCGTCTACCTTTCGACCTGCCCGAATGTGAAGGCGAAATCGTAGCGGGGCATATGACCGAGTATTCCTCAATGAAGTTCGCCTGGTTCTACCTGGCGGAATACATCAATATGTTTAACGTATCGGGGATTTGCGTGACGCTGTTCCTGGGTGGTTGGCGTTTCCCCGGTGGGGAAGCAATCTTGGGGGGCGCACTCAACAGCGGACTATGGCCTTTCCTATGGTTTGGAATCAAAGTATGGGCAGTCATGTGGTTCATGATTTGGGTGCGTGGTACCTTGCTGCGGGTTCGCTATGACCAGTTGATGATGCTGGGATGGAAGATTTTGCTGCCAGTATCAATTGCCTGGATGGTAGTGGTGGTAGTTATGCGAGTAGTCAGCCTCTACGGTATCGGCACTATTTCGCAAAGAATGATTGCCATCGCAGCAATCTTTATATTCGCCCTCGTTCTTATCTGGATAACAGGGATTAAGGCAGATAACAAAGCCCGAGAACAACAAGAGCTTAAAGAGTATGCCGCCAGTGCGCCCTTTGATGCTTTCGCTGGGGGCTATCCGGTGCCGCCAATGCCGGGGCAAACGTTACCTCCCAGTCCCCGTGCTTTAACAAATGTGGGCGCAGATGAAGATTACCTGGTTGCTAAAGGGGGAGAATCTGATGAGTAAACGTAATCCCACCAGGGACGATATGATTTTTGAGCCCGATCCTAAAGGTCCGGTTGGTGAATTCTTTGCACCGGTTGCCGGATTTGGGGTTACCTTCCGTTCGTTTTTCCGTCCCACGGTCACCGAGCAGTATCCCTACGAAGCTCCGCATATCCAACCCCGTTTCCATGGGCGTCACCAGCTGAATCGTTATCCCGATGGATTAGAAAAATGTATTGGCTGTGAACTGTGCGCCTGGGCCTGTCCTGCGGATGCCATCTATGTAGAGGCCGCTGCCAATACTCCCGAGGCGCAATATTCGCCCGGGGAACGCTATGGCAAGGTCTATCAAATTAACTATTTGCGCTGCATTTTCTGTGGGTTATGCATGGAGGCTTGTCCCACCAGGGCACTAACCATGAGTAATGAATTCGAGATGGCTGATTACCATCGCGAAAACATGATTTACGAAAAAGGCCAGATTCTCGCTCCCCTTGAGGAGGGAATGCTCGCAGCTCCTCATCCCATGGTGGAAGGAACCACCGATGGCGACTATTACCGAGGGAAGGTGACCGGCGTGACCCAGGCGCAACGTGACTGGGTTCGCGAGCACCGTCCAGAAGATCCGACTCTTACACAGTCGAGGGTTAAGGAGGTTCAGCAATGACATTGCTAGCCCAAGCCGCAGCTACAGATTTTAGTACGGGACAAACCGTATTCTTTTGGGTTGCAGCGGTAATCATGGTGGCGCTGGCGCTCGGCGTGCTGTTTTGCCGAACCGCAGTTCACTCTGCGGTATGTATGGTGGGGGTAATGCTCTGCCTGGCAATGATGTACGCCTCGCAGGGAGCCTACTTTATTGGGGTGGTGCAGGTAGTGGTCTATACCGGTGCGGTCATGACCCTAATCCTGTTCATCATTATGATGGTGGGGGTTGCCGCCTCTGATAACTACCTGCGTACTCGCCGTTTCTTGCGCTGGAGCGCAATTGGAGCTGGTGGTCTCGGGGCGCTAATCGTAGCGGTAATGCTCCTTAAGGCATACTTGCCAAAATACGGCGAAGTACCGCAGATGGCTACTGCCTCCGTCCAGGGCGCTACCGATTCCAACCCGGTTAAAATCGCGATGAGCCTGTTCACCGAGCATATTTACACTATGGAAATAATCGGCTGTCTGCTGATAATTGCGGTGGTAGCGGCAGTTTCGCTTACCCACGGGGATAGGCTTCACAAGATGCTTAAGCAACCGGAAACGGCGCAAGCACGAATGGATGACTACGATAAACTCGGCATTCATCCCGGTCAAGAGCCTGCGCCCGGTGTTTACCAGACCAGTAACGCTACTGATGTTCCCGCTATTTCCGGCGAGGACGAGCGTGCCATTATCAGCTCGGTATCCCCGGCTCTGAGGGCGCGTAATACCAACCGTTCCCTAGGGGAAGCAGCGCCGCACGTAGTTGAGAAGATTCGAGCCGACCTCGGTGGGAATCCGGGCGAAGGAGTGCACTCCATTGCCGCCTCGCAAGCAGTCACGAAATCCGGAGCCTGGGGCATGTCCGGACAGGAAGCCCCGAGCGGATTGAATGCTCCCCAGACGCGGGTGTTCACGGTCAGAATTGAGGGTAACAATCCTGGTAATCCTGCGGTTGAACCCGACTCAGATACCACCCAAGGGGAGGTCAGCAAATAATGTCTTTGACTTCATATCTCGTATTGGCAGCTATTTTGTTCTTTATTGGTGCGGTAATCGTCCTGGTACGCCATTCGGCGGTAATCGCGCTGATGGGGGTAGAGCTGATGCTGAATTCCTGCAATCTGATGCTGGTTACTTTCTCAAATATGCATCAAAACATCGAAGGGCAAGTGATGGCCTTCTTCGTCATGGTGGTAGCGGCAGCAGAAGTGGTTGTTGGCTTGGCTATTATCGTCTCTATTTTTAGGACGCGCCGTTCGACCTCGGTCGATGAAGTGCGTTTGATGGGACGCTAGGGGGTAAAAGGAATAATGAATTCGTTATTGCTAGCCACAACCGAAGAAATAGGCAAGGTAACAGCTACCGGGTTTGCGTCCTACGCCTGGCTGATGGTCGCGATTCCGTTGGTAGTTTCGGGGCTATTGCTGGTATGTGGACGTGCAACCGATAAATGGGGTCACTGGTTGGCAGTTGCCGCTTCTTGGTCTTCGTTCTTGATTGGTTTTGTTATCTTCTGTCAGATGATTGGCAGTGCCCCAGCTGAGCGCTCAATTCTGGCTCCTGTTTTTACCTGGTTCAAGGCAGGCAGTGGCAAAGACCAGATTGAGCTTGCCTGGAATCTTTTACTTGACCCACTTTCGATGACTTTCGTATTGCTGGTGACGTTTGTAGGTTCTCTAATCCATGTCTATTCCGTTGCTTATATGGAACACGACCCAAATCGGCGTCGTTTCTTCGCCTACCTGAACTTCTTCGTGGCATCGATGCTGACGCTGGTGCTTTCAGATTCTTATGTGGCTTTGTTCTTTGGTTGGGAAGGCGTCGGTCTCGCCTCTTACCTGCTAATTGGTTTCTGGAATCACGAAATAGCCAATGCGGTAGCCGCCAAGAAGGCTTTTGTAATGAACCGTATCGGTGACCTGGGATTGCTGCTCGCCATGATGTCTATGTACGCCAACTTCTCCTCTCTGAGGTTCGTGGACGTTCTGGGAGCTGGTCCCTCGGATAATCTGACCGCTGGCTGGGCTACCTCAATCGGTTTATTCTTGCTGCTGGCCGCGTGTGGTAAATCTGCACAGTTCCCGCTGCAAGCCTGGCTGGGAGACGCTATGGCCGGTCCCACTCCGGTTTCGGCTTTGATTCACGCTGCCACTATGGTTACCGCGGGTGTCTATCTGATTGTGCGTTCGGGTGACATTTTTATGGCTTCACCTACTGCGCAGTTATGTGTGGCAATCGTGGGGGCAATTACCTTACTGTTCGGAGCAATCGTGGGCTGCGCCAAAGACGATATGAAGAAGGTACTAGCCGCCTCCACCATGTCTCAGATTGGTTACATGATGCTCGGTGCAGGACTTGGTCCTATTGGCTGGACCTTGGCAATCTTCCACCTGTTTGTACACGGTTTCTTTAAAGCTCAATTGTTCCTAGGAGCCGGTTCGGTAATGCACGCCATGAACGAACAGGTTGATATGCGCCGCTTCGGAGCCCTGCGAGGGGTAATGAAGATTTCCTGGATTTGTTTCGGGATTGCCTGGTTAGCCATCCTGGGGATACCTCCATTCTCTGGTTTCTTCTCCAAAGAACCCATTATTGCCGCTGCTTTTAACGAAATAGCATTCGGGACTACTGGAGCCTGGATTTTCGGGCTAGTAGCGATGATTGGCGCCGGAATCACCTCGTTCTATATGTCACGGCTTTTCTTTATGATTTTCCATGGAGAAAAACGGTGGACGAGCGAACTTGACGGTGGCAGTGAGGTTCACCCGCATGAGCCATCTTGGCTAATGAACGGGCCGATTTTGGTATTGTCGGTATTCTCGCTGGGTATTGGGATGGTGCTGGGATTCACCGATAAATTCAACGATTGGTTAGAACCGGTTACTGGTACTCAGGCGGCGATGATGGCATCCCATCACCCGATTATCTCGCACAATCTGATTTCAATAGTCACTTTGCTGCTGGTACTTTGTGGTCTGGCATTAGCATTCATAATGTATGTTCGCCGTGAAGTTCCGAAAGTAGCACCAGCTTCTAACGTTTTGGTAGAAGCTGCTCGCGTTGATCTATACCAAGACACTATTAACGAGTCAGTGGCGATGTTACCCGCCCAACTCGTGACCACCGGTGTAGGCGCGGCTGACCGCGGCGTGATTGATGGACTAGTGCGCGCGATTGCCTGGTGTGCACAAGCATTTGGGCGCGCGGTAAGCCACGTACAAAACGGGTATATCCGCGCTTACGCAAGCTACATTCTGGGCGGCGTACTATTAGCCCTGATTCTAGTGGTCGCAAGTCAATTGGTTTAGGGGCAGGAGGAAAACATAAATGGGAATCACAATCCTGAACTCAACTTTCCCGGTACTAACGCTTTTGGTAGCGTTACCGGCGCTAGCGGCATTAACGCTGTGGCTGATTAAACCTACCCGGGTTGCATCTCGCCAGATTGGATTGTCAGTAGCTGCCTTGGTTTTGTTAGGTACTATCTACCTGGCTGTGAATTTTGACTACGGTAAAGCCTCCGTCTACCAGTTTGCGGAAACCCACAGTTGGATTCGCGCCCTCGGGGTCTCATGGGCTCTGGGGGTAAACGGTCTTGGACTAGCGATGCTGGTATTGTCAGCGTTGCTCACTTTGATTGTGTTGATTGCTTCGGCACGCGATTTAGAGGACGGAAAAGGTCGCTATGATGATGCCGGCTACGTGGGTTTAACTTTAGCCACTTTGGCATTTATGATGCTGATTTTCGCAGCACGTGACGTGTTCGTGTTCTACCTGGCGTTCGAAGCCATGCTTGTGCCCATGTACTTCCTGATTGGACGCTACGGTAATGGCGCAAAACGAAAAGCAGCCGCTATGAAGTTCCTGCTTTATTCCTTGGCCGGCGGACTTGTCATGCTTATCGGAATCGTGGGAGTCTATGTTTACTCTCCGCTGGCTGCTGCCTCTAATGAGCAGCACGCTAATTTGTTCCTGCTGGAAAAACTAGCAGGACAGTTACAAGCTAGTCCCGGCGTGGAAATGGCGTTAATGATTACTTTCTTTATCGCCTTTGCGGTAAAGGCGCCGATGGTGCCGGTACACACTTGGCTCGCCGACACCGCCCAGAACGCCCGTCCGGGAACCTCCGCCTTGTTGGTAGGAATCTTGGACAAGATAGGTACCTTCGGCATGATTACCTTGTGCCTAACTATCTTCCCAAATGCGTCTCGACGGGCTGCCTTAGTTTTCGTTATCTTGGCGGTAATTTCCGTAATCTGGGGTTCGCTGGCTGCTTTGGCGCAAAAAGATTTGATGCGTCTGATTTCTTTCACCTCAGTGGCGCACTTTGGACTAATGGTTATGGCTATTTATGTAGGTAATACGGTGGCGCTGGCAGGAGCCATGGTGTATATGGTTGCACATGGTCTATCAATCGCCGGTATGTTCCTGATTGGTGGATTCCTCACCGAACGTGGGCATAGCCAAGAAATCGCAGCCTATGGCGGTATGCAGCGAGTTACCCCGTTGATTGCCGGTACTTTCCTAATCTCGGGTTTGGCGGCAATCGCACTGCCTGGTTTGTCCGGTTTCGTTCCGGAACTAATGGTACTAATCGGTACTTTCAAGGTTTATCATTGGGCATCGGTTCTTTGCTTGGTGGGTGTAGTTGCAGGTGCTGTTTACGTCCTTTTGCCCTATCAAAAGATTTTCACAGGTAAAGCCCCTGCGCATCGCAAATCGATAAGTGACATGAATCAGCGGGAACGCTGGGGAGTTGCGGCACCACTAATAGTGCTGATGTTAATCATCGGTCTGCATCCGCAGCCACTGGTTAATCCCATGTCGCAAATAGCCAATCAGGTGGTTATTACCCAGGATGCGTCCTCGCAAGTAGAAGGGAGCGGACAGTGACTTTAACCAATGCTGCCGTGATTGAAAGTATTAGCGATCTCGGTTTTAACTGGGCATTAATGGCTCCGGTACTGGTCGTGCTCTCCGGGGCAGTTATCGGGATTCTTTTAGAGGCATTCGTACCGGCTAAACAGCGTTGGGGGGTGCAATGCGGCTGGTCAATCGCGGTAGTTGCGGTTGCGCTCTTGGCGTTTGCCCCTTCATTCGGAGCTTTCAATCTGCAAAGTGGTGTGCGTCTGGTGCGCGGGGAACTGATTGTAGATGGGTTCTCAATGTTCTCGCAGCTGTTGATGCTGATAGTGGGGCTGTTGGCGCTACTACCAATGATTGATCGCACCGGCAGCCGGGTTTCTGCTTTCGCGGGGCAACCGTCCGATATTCCGGGATCTTTCCAGGAAGAACAAACTGAAAGGCGCGGTTATCAACGCAGCGAAGTCTTGCCCCTGAGCCTGTTTTCTCTTGGTGGCATGATGCTATTTCCCATGGCAAACTCGATATTGACTCTGTTCGTAGCCTTAGAAATTATTTCGTTGCCGCTATACGCCATGACTGCTATGGCGCGTTACCGCCGCCTGCTCAGTCAAGAGGCTGCCCTGAAGTATTTTGTTCTAGGAGCTTTTGCCTCTGGATTCATGCTGATGGGAATGTCTTTGCTCTATGGATACTCCGGTTCTTTACTACTTGACCAGTTGGCGCTAGCGATTCCCTATCAGGTTGCTTCACCTGCCCTGCTGCTGACCGGCGCGGCTTTGATGATGGTAGGTTTGCTCTTCAAAATCGGGGCGGCTCCCTTCCATGCTTGGACGCCAGATGTTTATCAAGGCGCACCCACCCCGGTTACCGGTTTCATGGCTGCCGGGGTCAAAGCGGCAGCCTTCCTAGCGATGCTACGGTTCTTTTCGACCGTGGTGGTTCAGGTTGAGGGCAGCTTTAAGCCGTTCCTATGGACAGTCGCTATTTTGACCATGATGGTAGGGACATTCTTCGGTTTGGTGCAAGACAATATCAAGCGGATGTTGGCTTACTCCTCGATTGCCCATGCTGGTTTCATTTTGATTGCTTTCACCAAGGGGGCGTTAAATGCGAATGGCGCTGTCTTGTTCTATCTGCTTTCCTACGGGATTGCCACTATCGGAGCATTTGCGATTATTTACCTGGTTCGGGTAACTAATGAGGACGGCGTAGCTACCGCAGAGCAGCATTCGATGAAGGGATGGTCTGGTTTCGGTAAGACTCACCCGGTTTTGGCTGGCTGCATGATGCTGTTCTTACTGTCTTTTGCCGGTATTCCCTTGACTGCCGGTTTCATGGGGAAGTTCCTAGCTTTCAGCGCCGGTATACAAGGAGGCGCAGCCCCGCTGGTTATCTGCGCTGTGATTGCTTCGGCTATTACTGCTTTCTACTATTTCCGTCTAGGTAAAATCATGTTCCTAGATTCGGTGGCAGAGAATACTACCGTTGCTCCACACGCAGAAATCACCTACGTGGCGATTGGGATTTGTGCTTTCTTGACTGTGCTCTTGGGGCTTTTGCCAGGCTCGGTTCTAGATATTTTGCATAACACCGCTATTGTTATCCCGTGAGTAACTTTTCTCAGCAGCGTATCGACCAACTTGAAGATCAAATATCTGATGGTCTTAACCAAGTGGAGATTCGCCTAGATTCGGTACTGTCAGATAATCGCGGAGTCCTGGACGACATCGTAGGACACCTGGCTCGGGCTGGTGGCAAGCGGATGCGTCCTGCGCTGGTACTATTGTGCTCTTGCCTTGGTAAGCAGTCTTTTAGCGAGGAAGTACTGCGTGCTTGCGTGGTGGTTGAGCTTACCCACCTGGCAACTTTGTACCATGATGACGTGATGGACTCTGCTCCTACCAGACGCGGAGTGAACGCTGTGCAGCGCATCTGGGGTAATAACCGCGCAGTCTTGGCGGGGGATTTGGTTTTTGCTCGCGCCTCCCAGGTAGTTGCTAGTCTAGGGCCGGAAGCAGTGTTGCAGCACGCGGTAACTTTCGATCGGTTGTGTCGCGGTCAGCTGAATGAAACTTTTGGTCCTGACGATGACCAAAATCCGGTAGATTTCTATATTCAGGTTTTAGCTGACAAGACAGGTTCTTTAGTTGCCCAGTCTGCTCGTTTTGGGGCGGAGCTTGCTGGGGCATCCAACGAGGTGGTCGAAGCGGTCGTCCAGTTCGGGGAAAAGATTGGGGTTGCGTTCCAGCTGGCCGATGATGTTATCGACCTATCTTCTGACAGCGCAGATTCCGGGAAAACTCCGGGAACGGATTTGCGCGAGGGCGTAGATACTATGCCGATTTTGTTGCTGAGGCAGGATGCGGCGCGCGGGGTTCTCGATGAGGACGGGCAAAAGATTTTAGGGGAGCTCAGCCGAGGCGCTTTGGTTAGCGAGGACGCGGCGTTGGAACGAGTAGTGCAAATGTTGCGGGCACATTCGGTGTTGGAGCGCACGCGGCAATTGGCTTTTTCCTGGTGTGAGGACGCGAAAGCAGCGATTGCTTCTTTGGAGGATAAAGAAGTTAAGGCGGCGCTGGAAGAATTTGCTGATACTTTGGTGGATCGCATTTCCTAGCTGTATGGCTGTTGAAGTGGGTGACCTCTTAACCTGCGTTTGCCACCTGATTTTCTAGCTACTGGAAAATCTACTTGAAAGCTACTGGAAAGTTTCTTTTTCTAGTAGCTCACGATAATCTTCCTGGCTACCTGCGCAAATAGGCTACTGGAAAATCTACTAGAAAACTACTGGAAAATTTTCCAGTAAAATCTATTTGACAGGTTTATACTCTAGGTATGCCACCGAACAATATAGACGCTATTCTTGCTTCCAATATAAAGGAACGCACTAGACAGCTGTGTTTGCGGGACGAAGATCAGTGGTTTGAACGTAAAGCGATAGAAGTTTCCCCAAAAATGTTGGCTCGCACTCTCATTGCATTTGCCAATGCTGAGGGCGGTACGGCAATAGTGGGAGTTAAAGACCGGAATATTCAGGATTTAAATCGGTTCACAAAAAAGATTAACGAGCTGCGCCTGACTCCCAGTGCTCAGTTCTGCAGTCCGCCGATTGATTGTGAAGTAAAGGAAATAGCAACTACTAGCCAGGATGGTGCTTCTAGATTTGTTTTAGCTTTTTTAGTAACTCCTAGTGACCAGGTGCATCGCGGCACTGACGATAGTTGCTACCTCCGCCGTGGCGACCGTTCGTTGCGTCTGAGCTTGGATGAAATTCGCCGTCTACAGTATGACCGGGGAGCTAGGCAATTTGAAGCGGAAACTGTCCGCGACCTCACCTTCGCTGATTTACCTCAGAAAAATATCGTCCCTTTCCTAGAAGCTACTGGTGCTAGCCGCGGAAAAAAGCACCTGCTTCGTTCGCGTTCGCTTTGCGACAAAGACGGACGCATCAATAATGCAGCATATTTACTGTTCGCTGATTCTCCGCTTGCACTCCTACCGGGAGCCTATGTCCGGGTGTGTCGTTTTCAAGGAAATGAACGCTTGACTGGAGAAAGCCAAAATATAATTTTTGACAGGCGGACTGAACTGCCTATACCTCAGGCGATTGACCAGGCGGTGCAGTGGATTGAGGAGGTAATACCCCGACGTCGCGCCTTGGGGCAAGACGGTAAATTTGCTGACATACCGGTGATTCCTCAAGGAGCCTGGTTAGAAGGCTTAGTTAATGCGGTAATACATCGTGCCTATGACCTGATGGGGGATGGAATCAGGGTTGAGATATTTGATAATCGGATTGAAATTAGCAACCCGGGTAGCTTTCGAGATAGAAGGCTTGTCGCTAAAGCGCCCCTAGAAATAGCCAGATACGCAATAAATCCTAGGATTGCCCGCACCTGTTGTGACCTGGGGTATGCCCAGGAGCTGGGGGAGGGGATTAAGCGTATTTTTTCACAGATGAATGAGTCCGGATTATCTAATCCGGAATACCGGCAAGAACCTATGCACGTAGTCTTAACTTTGCGTTATCAGCCGCGACTTCCTGGGGAGAGGACGGGACTATCGCGCAGTGCAACAGCAGTATTATCGGCTTTGCAAGCCCTTGGAGGCTCCGGAGGGACCGGTGATATCGCGCAGTTTGCGTTGCTTACCAGACCAACAACGCGAGCAGCTTTAAAAGATTTGAAAGACCTGGGATTAGTCTCTTGGCAAGGTAAAAGTGTGCGCGACCCGCGGGCAACTTGGCGTTTGAAATAGACGAGGAAGCGCGGATTACCTAAATCTAAAAATGCGAACTTCCCTTGCCCGGGGCATCGTTCTAGCTACTGGAAAATCTACTTGAAAGCTACTGGAAAGTTTCTTTTTCTAGTAGCTCACGATAATCTTCCTGGCTACCTGCGTAAATATGCTACTGGAAAATCTACTTGAAAACTACTGGAAAATTTTCCAGTAAAACCAAAAATCAAGTTGCGGTGAAACTTTCGACCGGGATTAGGGGTAAACCGCTCTTGAAACCTAAAAACCAGAGAGCACTAGAGGCGGTCAATAAATTCGGTGGCAACGTCCTCGGGCACGCCCTCTTCGCGCATCACGTCCCGAATCGCGTCCCAGCGCTGGAGACGTCCCGAGTCCCTCATCTGACGTAATTTATCGCGGTCAGCTTGCGAGGTGGCGAGCAGGTTATCAACACTGCCAATCTCTCGTTCAAAATGGACTTTCCGCGCCCTCTCGCGGGAGCTTAAATTGCGAACGCTGCGAGTCGCCAGGAAAATCAAAGCCCCGCCACACAGAATAAAACCAATGGATAGTAAAACGCTCATACCTAAATCTTTTCATACCCGCATGAAATCGGGCTGAAAGAGCGCTAAAAACGCTCTAAGCGTCCTAAAGATTAAGGGTGTGCCCAGCCGTTAGGGATACAACCTAGGTTATCTCCACCATCTGAACTTTGCTGTTGCATTACGGGAGCCAAACCTCCGGGTTTCGGGCAAAACAGGTGACCGTTACCCAGCCAGTGACCGGTCTCGTGGGATACTTCGTAAATGCGGTAGTCAGTCAAGGTTTTACCCTTGTTAAACCACATTTTTGCTCCTCCAATCCAACGGTGAGCATTAAGCACCACATTACTGCCGTTTCGGCAATTTGAAACCCCGTTGGTGGTAAGAGGGGCGCACAGTCTATCCGTGAGAGAGGGACTAGCAATAACAATCCGAAAATCTGCCTGACCATCGGTGCGGGTAAAAGAAACACTCCCATCTTTTCCGCCCCACCCGCGCGGATCATTCAAAATCGCGTGAATGCTTTTCGCAGCCGTTTCACCAGTAATGGGCAGCCCATTTTCGACCTCTACCCGATAAAAGTAGACTTTGCCAGTGCCACGGCCAGGCCATGTGCCAGGCACTACCGAAGTTTTACCCGAACCTGACTGGGGGACATCTTTTGAGGTTTCCCCACCAGCCAGCTCGCCACTAACTTTCAAAGGAACCTGGGTTTCTTTCTTTTGCTGCTCATTGCTAGGTAAGGGAACCGCGGTCCAATTTAAAGTAGGGGCAGTCGGCTGCGCTTGTGCGGTTTTCGGGGCTCGTGGCATTGCCGAGAGAATCAAAATAAAGGTAATAGCCAGCGCAATCGCTAATGAGGAGGCGCGAATCAATAGATTCCAATCCGAGCGACGCCGCGCGCGGTGAGCGCGAGAAATCGGACGCTGCCTCCTAGGGGGATACACTGACATAACCCCCAGTTTAAAGGATTAGAAGCCTCGGATTTATTGCCCCGCTGGCAGAGGTACGATTACCGGGGTTATCTACCAGACAAATACCTAAGAAAAAGGAAAACTCCCCGCGCGTCCTCGTAAATATAACCACAATTTGGGGTTGTCGTTCTAGATGGAGGACCGAAGGACTAGACGGGGCTTTTTAGCTGCTAAGATAAAAACGAAAGAATCGCTTAAAGAGCGCAAATGGAATACAAATGGAGGCCATTAACCTATGGCAAAATATGTCTATATGTTCGCCGAGGGCAACAAAGGTATGAAAGACCTGCTGGGCGGTAAAGGTGCCAACCTGGCAGAGATGACCAATCTGGGTTTGCCCGTTCCCCCCGGTTTTACGATTACTACCGATGCTTGCCGGGCATACCTCAAGCATAACGAGGTGCCTGAAAGCCTAGTTCCGGAAGTAACTCAGGCTTTGCGTGGGGTAGAAGATCAAATAGGACGCACCCTCGGAGACAAAGATGAGCCGCTGCTGGTTTCAGTGCGTTCAGGTGCGAAGTTCTCGATGCCCGGAATGATGGAGACCGTCCTCAATGTGGGACTTAATGACGAGTCGGTGCAAGGGCTGGCGAAGATGTCAGGCTCCGATCGCTTCGCTTGGGACTCTTACCGCCGCCTGGTGCAAATGTTTGGCAAGACAGTGCTAGATATTGACGGCGATTTATTTGCCGATGCGCTCGATTCCATGAAAGAAAAAGTTGGCGCGCGGGCCGATGTGGATTTGACTGCCGAAAACCTGCAAGATTTGACAGCACAGTTCAAACAAATCGTTAAAGAACAGACCGGGAATGATTTCCCGCAAGATCCTCGTACCCAAATGGATATGGCGATTGAAGCCGTATTTAGGTCTTGGAATACCGAGCGGGCAGCGATTTATCGTCGCCGCGAACGGATTCCGAATTCGCTGGGAACAGCGGTGAATATCTGCACCATGGTCTTTGGGAATATGGGTGATGATTCCGGAACCGGCGTGGCCTTTACCAGGGATCCTTCAACTGGGAAATCAGGTGTTTACGGAGATTTCTTGATGAACGCGCAGGGCGAGGACGTGGTTGCCGGTATCCGTAATACCGAGCCTCTTTCCCACCTCAAGACGGTAAACGAGCCGGTTTACAATGAGCTAATCAAGATTATGCGCAAACTGGAAACCCACTACCAGGATATGTGCGATATCGAGTACACCATCGAGAAAGGCAAGCTGTGGATGTTGCAGACCCGCGTGGGTAAGCGGACAGCGGCTGCTGCTTTCCGGATTGCGGTACAACTTAACGAGGAACGTCTAATCACCAAGGATCAGATGCTAGAGCGCGTCAGTGGTGAACAGCTTACCCAGTTGATGTTCCCCCAGTTCAATAATGATGCCGTGCGGGTCAGGCTAACTCGCGGTATGCCGGCTTCTCCGGGGGCTGCTGTTGGTGGAGTTGCTTTTAATAACGAGCAAGCACAGGCTGCAAAGGATGCTGGTAAATCCTGTATTTTGGTGCGGCGGGAAACAAATCCTGATGATTTAGCCGGTATGGTCGCTGCCGAGGGTGTACTTACGGCGCGTGGCGGTAAGACTTCCCACGCCGCGGTAGTGGCTCGTGGTATGGGCAAGACCTGTGTTTGTGGCGCGGAAGCTCTAGAGATTGATGCCGAAGCCGGGACTTTGACCGTTGATGGCAAGACTTTCCACGAGGGCGACGTGATTGCTATTGACGGCGCGACTGGTGAAGTATTCGAGGGCGCGGTTCCGGTTCAGGACTCCCCAGTAACTACTTATCTAGAGAGCGGTCTAACTGCGGGTCTTGAGGCTTGTGACAACGATGCTGATTTGCAGGATTTGGTGCGTTGCGTAGACCGGATGATGGAACTGGCTGATAAACGTGCTCGCTTGCAGGTACGCGCGAATGCCGATAATCCGCAGGACGCACAGCTCGCAGTAGAATTTGGAGCTAAAGGGATTGGGCTTTGCCGTACAGAGCATATGTTCTTAGGTGATCGCCGTCCTCTGGTTGAACACGCTATCCTTTCGGAGCCAGGTTCGGCTGATCGGGAAGATGCTCTGACTCAGTTGGGTCAGCGTCAGCAGCAAGATTTTGTGGAAATGCTGCAAGTCATGGACGGCAAGCCGATGACGGTTCGCTTGATTGATCCTCCGCTGCACGAATTCCTGCCAGATTTGACTGGCTTAGAGGTTAAAGTTGCTCTGCAAAAAGCTGAAGGCAAGGTAAACCCGGATGACCAGCGGATGCTCACCGCGGTTCGGAAGATGCATGAAGCTAACCCGATGCTGGGTTTGCGCGGGGTACGTTTGGGTATGTGGATGCCGGGTCTGTTTGAAATGCAGATTCATGCGTTAGTGTCTGCTGCCGCAGATTTGAAGAAGCAGGGTCTGGATCCGCGCCCGGAGATTATGGTGCCTTTGGTGGGCTCAATTACAGAGCTGGGAATTATCCGTGACCGCGCTCAGGCGATTATTGACGAGATTTCTCAGTCAGCTGGCGTGCAATTGGATATCCCGATTGGTTGTATGATTGAGCTTCCGCGCGCTGCGATTACCGCCGAGTCTATGGCTAAAGAGGCTGATTTCTTCAGCTTTGGAACTAATGACCTCACTCAGACTACCTGGGGTTTCTCTCGCGACGATTGTGAGGGCGTATTCTTCCCCAAGTACATTGAAGAGGGCGTATTTGGGACTTCTCCTTTCGAAACGATTGATACTCATGGTGTGGGTCGTTTGGTTAAGGAAGGTGTCAGTCGCGGTCGCTCTACCAAGCCACAGCTGAAGATGGGTGTTTGTGGTGAACATGGTGGCGATCCTGAATCGATTCATTTCTTCCACAAGACCGGTTTGGATTACGTGTCTTGCTCGCCGTTCCGGGTGGCGGTTGCCCGCCTGGAGGCTGGCCGCGTGGTGGCTTTAGAGAATATCGAGGGTTCTGGAGAGGACGCTACCGCCTAGTTAGGACGCTAAATACACCTGTCCGGTTCCCTACAAGGGGAGGGAACCGGACAGGTTGATTGGTTGAGTCGGCAATAGCTACTAATCCTTGGTATTAGCTTGGTGGCTTTCGCTCGCTCACTGCTCTAGTTCATAAGCTATTTCGAGAACACCCCTGGGAGTCGGCGGGATTTTCCCGCCGACTCCCTTTATTTGGGGTTAGGGTTGATTAGGCGGTTCGCCTTTGAGTTAATTCGCGCTGTTCTTGAATCAAGGTGCGACGTTCCTCTTGGGTTAAACCACCCCAAACGCCGTAAGGCTCATGAGCTGCTAAAGCGTATTCTCGGCATTGGTTAATTACCGGGCATTTTGCGCAGATAGCTTTCGCAGCCTCGTCGCGCCGACGCCGAGTTCCTCCGCGTTCGCCCTCAGGATGGAAAAAACGTTCAGTATCCAAATCCCTGCAAGCGCCTTGGTACTGCCATTCCCACAGGTCAGCTACCGGTCCGGGAAGCCTAGAGATGTAACCCATCAATACTCCTTAACCTCGTGCCTATATCACTTGTCCTCAGTATGGAGGACGTAGCTTACCGTTGTCTGAAAAAGCCAGGATTATCTGCTGAAATAGTGGTTAATAAATCGTGAATAGGCTATGTGGCTCCAAGTAGATTCTTAAATATGCTGATAGCGAAGGCGTGTGCTGAGGATAAATCTCTTCATTTTTGCCTCGCTTCCCCCCTCGCCCTTGTCGATAAATCCAAGCCGCTAAGCGACAAAACCAGAGATAAAACTATCAAGGGAACAGACGTAAAGAACCACCTAGCGGTTAGACAAATCACATCTAAGGGTAAAAGCACTGGAAAAAAGACGCTAAAGCGGACAAAAGTAGCGACAGCCTGGCTGTTCGGGCTAATCTTAAAAAGGTGATTACCGAACACCTTGATGCCCTCGAAGGGCTCACCTATGACGATGTTTTACTGCTTCCCGAAACCACTGATGTAGTTCCCTCTGAGGTAGATACCTCCAGCAGGCTAACTAAACGAATCACCCTGCACACGCCAGTAATATCTGCCGCCATGGATACCGTGACGGAAGCCAATATGGCAATCGCAATCGCTAGGCAAGGCGGAATCGGAATCGTGCATCGTAACCTGCCGATTGCCGAGCAAGCTGCACAGGTGCGTCAAGTTAAACGTTCGGAATCAGGGATGATTACCGACCCGGTGACTATCAGCCCCGATGCGACCTTGCTGGAACTGGATAAGGAATGCGGACACTATCGGGTATCCGGATTGCCGGTAGTCGATAAAAATTGTCACCTACAAGGAATCATTACCAACCGTGACCTACGTTTTATACCGGCAGAAAAATGGGGAACGGTTACAGTGCGCGAAGCAATGACCCCGATGCCACTAACTACCGGACGCAAAGGTATGCCTAGAGACGAAGCTCGGGCATTACTGGCTGAAAAAAAGATTGAGAAACTCCCGCTAGTAGACGATGAAGGTCGCCTGACCGGTCTGATTACGGTAAAAGATTTCGTTAAAACCGAACAATACCCCAACTCCACTAAAGACAAAGAGGGACGTTTAAGGGTGGGAGCCGCCCTCGGATATTGGGGAGACACTTGGGAACGTGCCGAGGCTCTCGCAGAGGCGGAAGTAGACGTACTGGTAGTTGATACCGCCAACGGGGGTGCAAAGCTAGCCCTGGAGATGATTAAGAAACTAAAAGCCTCCCCAGATTTCGCCAATATCGACATTATCGGCGGAAACGTAGCTACTGCCGAGGGCGCGCAAGCCCTAATCGATGCGGGCGCGGATGCGGTAAAAGTAGGGGTAGGACCCGGTTCTATTTGTACCACCCGGGTAGTCGCCGGGGTGGGCGTACCTCAAATCACCGCCATCAACCTGGCTGCCCAGGCCTGTTCAAAGGCGGGAGTACCGCTAATTGCCGATGGTGGTCTGCAATACTCAGGCGATATCGCCAAAGCCATGGTGGCAGGAGCGGACACGGTAATGCTAGGTTCACTGCTAGCTGGATGTGAAGAATCCCCAGGTGAGCTGGTGTTCGTCAATGGTAAACAGTACAAACATTACCGGGGTATGGGTTCGCTGGGGGCAATGAGTTCGCGCGGGCGAAAATCCTATTCCAAAGATCGTTACTTCCAGGCGGAAGTAACCAGCGACTCCCAAATCGTTCCCGAGGGAATCGAGGGGCAAGTCCCATTCTCCGGTGCCCTCTCGGCGGTACTCTATCAGCTGATTGGGGGACTGCGACAATCAATGTTCTATACCGGTTCTCCCGATATTGCCACTTTGAAAAAACGTGGTCGTTTCGTGAAAATTACCGGAGCTGGGCTGCGCGAATCCCATCCTCACGATGTACAAATGACGGCGGAAGCCCCCAATTATCATTCCACGGTTAAATAACACGTATTATTTGAAAAGCAGGGACACAAGGCGCGATTAAGCTAAGGAGTAGCGGTGAGCTGGACTGACGGGCCGTTTATGGGGTTCGATACCGAAACCACTGGGGTAAATACCGCAACTGACCGCATAGTAACTGCTGCCTGTGTGGAATGGAGAAATGGTCAAACTAGGGAACGTACCTGGCTAGCTGATCCGGGAATCCCTATCCCCAAGCAAGCTCAAGATGTCCACGGAATCTCCACCGAATATGCTAAAGAAAATGGGCGACCGCTAGATGAAGTAGTAATCGAAGTAGCTAAAGTTTTAGAGACCTGCGCACACGCCCAAGTCCCGGTGGTTATCTACAATGCCTGCTTTGATTTGCCATTACTTAATAATCATCTGGTGCGTTTGGGGCAACCTACCTTGGGGGAACGGGTAGATTTCTTGCCGGTAATTGATCCTTTGGTGCTAGATAGAGCATTGGACAGGTATCGGAAAGGGAAACGAACCCTAGGAGCGCTCGCGGATTTTTATCAGGTGCGCGGGGAAGATAACTTGCATGATGCCCTGGTAGATGTGCGGCAAACTATCGCTGTATTGAGGGCGATATGCACTGCCTATCCGCAGCTCGGGGAAATGGATTTACGTCAGCTGCAAGAATATCAACGGGGTCAGCATCGCCAATGGGCCAAGCATTTCAACCAGTTTTTGCTCTCTAAAGGACGCAGTGCGGACGTAAATGAGGAGTGGCTGGTATGAATAATCAACCCTTTGGTAATAATCTCTACAACCAGCAAGATGACGGATTGCAAGAATCCAGTGATAGTCGTGGTTCTCTTCCGCGCCGCTTTCCCCCTCGCAGCGTAAACAATCCGCCGCAACCAGCTATTCCTCCCTCTGCAAATAGGGCGCAAATACCGCAGACCCCGGGGAATCCCTCTTTGAATCCGGTCGATACACCCCCGGTTTATCAGCAACAACTCAACCAAAGTAACCAGAATTCCTTTACCGATTCCTCTGAGACTTCCCCGCGCGAATCCCTTTCCCCAAATAAGTCGCTTTCCCCAAACCCGCCAACCCTCGCTGCCCCGCCAGCTCAGGGTGGTAATCGGGATAACCTACAGGGGATAGATACCGATATTTATGGGACTCCGACCGCAGTGTATGGGGCGCTACCAGCAAATACTTCAACGCCGCCTAAAACCGCCACCTTAGCTCAGGAAACTATCAGCATCCCACCCCAGCAAGCAGGAGAGCCACCGGTGCAAGAAGAGACCTCTACCAATACCCGGCGTTCTCCGTGGTGGCTGCTGTATGGTCTGGTTGTTTTGGCTCTAATCGGTTTGGTTAGTTGGCAGATTTTTCGTTTGGTTACTGGCGAAGTGCCGTCTGCTATTCCCTTGGGAACTCAAACCAACCCCACCCAAACCGTATTAGCCAAGGAACCAGACCCAATTCCTACCGCTCAAACCGAGCAGGTAAAAAAGGTTTTATCGGCACAACCGGTTACGCCTGCCCAGTTAGATGGAGATAAGCATCGGGTAACTTTCCGTTCCCAGTCTGGCATTGTGGTGTGTACGATTGCGGAGAAACTCCAAGATAACCCGCCACCCCTGATTCCCTTAGCAGCGAACGCTTCCGGGGCGCTTTCCAGTGGCAGCGGAGTGGTTTGCGCTACTGCCAGTAACTTTAATGCGGCTGGCAATGTAGGTAAATGTAAACAGGGGGATTTGCGGCTCTCGGTGTTGGGGGTATGGGATTCTTCGAGTGGTATCGGAGCGTGCGTTAATGGCACTACTCCGCTATATCAAGACGTGAAATCTGGTCAGCGGGATAACAGTGGTAAACGCTTCGATCTGCAGCCACTGGGAACAGGTCAATATACTCAGCTCGGTAAATATGCGTGTACTTTCGGTGGTGCCGACGTGACCTGCGTAAATGTTTCTACCGGTAAAGGCTTTACATTTGCTGACCTTGGAGGATACAAGTTCTTTTAGTAAATAGGGCGCGCCCTCAAGCCGAATATAGAACCCGTCACAGCTAAGGAGGGGGGCAGCTAGGTTAGAGAAGATGCTAAGGCATGGGCAATAGCCGAAATCCGGTAGAAAATGTTTAGGCCGGATTTAACAGTCCGAAACGTTCAAAGGCTACCGCCACCCCGTCCTCTGCAATCGAGGGAGCAACCCAGTCCGCTATCTCTAACAGCTTGTTCACCCCGCCCTCTAAGGTGATACCTGTACCTGCCTCCTGAATCATCTCGAAATCGTTTGCGGAATCTCCAATCGCCAGCGCCTGAGAGGGGTCTGCGCCAAAGTGATGGAGGACTTCCCGCATAGCGCTGCCTTTATTGACCCCTTTTACCCCTACTTCCACCATTTCACCTGCTCGTACCTGAACAGAGCCAGGTATGACCATATAGCGATCGCCAAACAGGCTATGGGCTTCTTCAACGCTAGAGGACGCTTCCGGGGATAGGTAGAACACGCATTTTTCTGCTGAGCTGGGAGTTCCGTTGGTCACATAGGGCATGATTTGTTCGAGGTAAGCAGACCAGTCACCGCTGGCGGCGCGCTCTGATTTGCCGGAGAGGCGGAAAAAATCCAGGAATGTTTCGGAGGGGTAAAAGTGGTCTCGACATTGCCAAAGCCAGCTAGCACCAGAGCGGCGAAAATAACCCATCCATTCGGAGATGCCGTCCTGGTCGATAGAATGACTGGCTAACACCTGCTCTCCAACTTCTACGTATGCTCCATTGGCGGTTATCAGCCCAGAAAACGGCAGAGAGAATAGAAAAGGGTAAAGCTCCGGATAGGAACGACCGGTGGCGATGAATACTTTGTGTCCGTTCGCAGTGGCGGTGGTGATAGCTTCCTTTACTTTAGAACTAATCACCTGGTTGTGGTCGATTATGGTTCCGTCTAAATCCAAAAAAGCGAACTTGCGCATTGTTGCTCCTTGTCAGGGACACTTGCCGAAAGGGAAATCTGGCAGTTTCCAGGCTATTTCCACTCTAAGTGAGAACGCCAGTTAATGCGCGCCTAGCCTACTCAGATAAAACCTTTCCCCGCCCGACCTCAGGATAAAAAGTTTCTAAAAGGAAATTTCCGCCGATTTGGTGGTTTAATTGTGTTAATGATGCCAGTTTAGATAAAATGAAATTGGTGGCTGTAAGCTACCTCCAAGTGCCGGGGGAGTCCCCCGGCTTTTTAACTAGGAGTGCGATGATGCGCGAGCTAAGCATTTTCGTGGATGAAAGCGGAGATCGAAACGCAAATTCTCGCTATTACTTATTGACTCTTGTTTTTCATGAGCAAGCAGAAGACATTAAGCAGTGTATTAGCCAATATGAATCTCGGCTTTTATTTTCGGATTTACCTAATATTCCATTTCATTCCGAACCCTTGCTAAATGGACATGGACAATATCGATACTTGGATATACATCAGAGAAAGAGGATTCTTACCTGTTTTGCGACATTAGTTCGGCGTTTGCCAGTATCCTATGTAACTTTTCGATATCGAAGTAAAGATATTGTGGATGATGAGCAATTAGAAACCCGTATGAAACGGGATATAACAGAATTTTTACGCGAACATTTAGACTACTTTCAATCCTTCAATGTTATTAAAGTTTATTACGACAATGGTCAAGACGTTGTTAGCCAGTCTTTGGATCAGGCAATATTGGCTATGCTCTCAAAACATACGGTTCAACGCCGGAAAACTTCTATGACCGATTACCGTCTGGAACAAGTAGCAGATTATCTATGTACTATCGAACTAGCCGCCATAAAATATGGAGCGAAAGAAAATGGCGGAACCTACAATAAGTTCTTCGGCGGTATCGGGAAGTTTAAGAAGAACTGGCTCAAAAAAATTAGACCTAAAAAAATCTAAATCATTAATACATAACCGTGACTAACGCGCTATCGACTGTTGGCTCATTTGGCAAAGTTTTGTCCTGTCTCGAGTTCACAGAGCTTTGACTAGACGACGTGCTTTAGTGAGTGCGGGGAAAGGTTTTATCCGAGTAGGTTGGGCGGGCGTTAAATCCGGAAAACCTGGGGTTTTTCCGGATTTTGGGCAGGAGGAAAAACCTTTCCCCGCACGACGCCCGGTTCTGCGCGCGTCCTAGAAAGAAAAAGACAAGCAACTGGCAGTTTTCAGCTAGTTTAAGCAGTTAGCTATGCAGTAAGTAGGGATGGCAACTAGCAGATAGGGGAATAATTTCGCAGAAAATATTTGGTGCCCCGAACAGGATTCGAACCTGCGGCCTTTCGCTCCGGAGGCGAACGCTCTATCCACTGAGCTATCGGGGCTGGACTTCAACGATTCTACACATTTACCCGTAAGTGTGCTAAATCTACGCAGTTATTTTTGATGCTGATTACATTCTTGCGAGCAGACCGCTCTGTTTAGCCAGGCTCAAAATGCGGTGGGTGTAATAATGTGGATATGACTTTTGCTAGCCCATATTCACATGGTTTTGCCCGCCTGGCTGCTATCAGCATCCCCAGCTTGCCCGCTGAAGTGGATCGAAACGTACCAGTCATTGCAGCAGCTGCCCGAAAAGCTGCTCAGCAGGGTGCCTGTGTATGTGTTTTTCCAGAAATGAGTATTTCCGGCTATACCCTCGGTGATTTAGCGGTTTCAACACGCTTGCTAGATGCGGTAGAAAAAGGGGTTGAGCTGCTGGTAAAAGCGACTTCCGACTGCGCGCAGTTAATCGTGGTGGGTGCTCCTTTGCGTCTGGAGGGACGGGTTTATGATTGCGCATTATTCCTTGCCCGCGGCAAAGTGGTTGCTATCACCCCGAAAGTTTTCCTGTGTGAAGAAATGGATGAGCATCGCTGCTTTACTTCCGGGGCGCACCTTCCTGCAGATGCGAGCTGGCATGCCCCCCAGATTCCAGGGGCTAGTGAGGCTCCGGTTGGAAACGGAATTGTTAATGTCGAGGACGTGCCCGGCTTGGCAGTGGCGGCGCAGGTAGGAAGCGATGCCTATGCGGCTAATCCTCCCGCAATGTCTTTGGCTTTGCGCGGAGCTAGTGTGATTTGTAATCCGGCTGCCTATCCTGCAAGTTTAGGTAGAAGTGCGCAGCGGGAGATGCTCGCGCAAGCGACATCTCATAGCGGAATTTGTGCCTATGCCTATGTGGGAGCCGGAAACGGGGAATCATCTTCAGATATGGCTTGGGATGGGCAAACCTTTATCTACCAGGACGGACGTAAGCTTTGTGAAACTGAGCTTTTCCCGGTTGATACCCAAATCGCCCTCGCCGATATTGATCTGACCGCCCTCGCCAATCGTAGGCAGCGAGAAAGCGGGTTTGCCCCCGCCCAGGTAGGTCAGCTTGGAAAGTATTGGGCAGTCGATATTCGTTTGGGGGTTGGCGCTCCTGGCTCGGCTGTCAGCTTTGACCCGTGGGCGAAACATGATGATACTTTGCCTTTAGACAGCGAGGACGCGGGTGCTGCCCTCACTCCTGCCCCTAGTCGCTTTCCGTTCTCGCCTACCTCGCTTGCGGATATAGATAAAGCCTGTAAAGAAGCATTTGAGATTCAGGTTTACGGGTTGAAAAAACGTTTACAGGCAGTCGGGAACCCCAAAATGGTGTTGGGGGTATCTGGCGGTCTAGATTCCACCCAGGCGCTTTTGGTGTGCAGCGAGGTTGCCGTCCGGCTCGGTCTCGAAAAGTCCCAAATTTTGGCCTATACTCTGCCCGGTTTTGCCACCTCGGAAGGAACAAAATCTCACGCATATAGGTTGTGTGAATCCTTAGGTATCAAATGCGAGGAAATCGATATTCGCCCTGCTGCCCGGCAAATGCTCGCCGATATGGGGCATCCTTTTGCTGATGGGCAAGCCCAATATGATGTTACTTTTGAAAATGTGCAGGCAGGGTTGCGCGCCGATTATCTGTTCCGGATTGCTAATCATCAGGGTGGACTGGTGATTGGTACTGGAGATTTATCGGAGGCGGCTCTCGGGTGGTGCACCTATGGGGTGGGCGACCATATGTCGCATTATTCGGTTAATCCCGGGATTCCGAAAACTATGTTGCAAACTATGATTCGCTGGGCCTGCCGGGAAAACCGGTTCGGCGAGGCTTGTACCAAAGTGCTGAAAGATATTTTGGCGCAAGAAATTTCCCCGGAACTAATACCGGGAGGCGGGGAAAAACTGCAATCCACCCAGGACACTATTGGCCCATACGAGCTACATGAGTTCTTCCTCTATCATCTGCTTTTAGGGCGCACTCCCCGCGATATTGCCTATGTGGCCTGGCAAGCCTGGCGGGATAAAGATAACGGGGTTTGGCCGGCAGATCTGCCGGAATCAGACCGTCACCAATACGACCTGGAAACTATTTTGCGCTGGCTGCGCGAGTTCTTGCGCCGCTTCTTTACTTCCCAGTTCAAACGGACTTGCGTACCCGGCGGGCCGGGGGTGAGCGCCGGGCTGGGGCTTAGCCCGCGCGGTGATTGGCGGATGCCCTCCGATATTTCTGGGAGGTTATGGATTACGCAGGTTGAACAATTATTATCGGATTTAGAGGACGAAAAGTAAGCTACCTGTAATAAAGGCTTGGCAAACTGGATTTTTCCGAGGATACCTCTCGCTCGTCCTCATCGAAAGCTACTACCTGTCGCCATAGGACACGCAACCTCCAGTTGCGGGAGATGGAACACTCTAAATTAACTAAGCGGGGACGATGGGCTATTTTGGAACTAAGAAAGAAAAGGTGAAACCGGGATTTAGGGCAGCATTTTGGTAGCTATCTAAATGGTTTTCACCCTAGAAAATGGCGCATAGCGCCCGAATATAGGAGGAACAGTGAGCGAACGGAACCGGGCATTAACTGCCGAAACCTTGTTAGAGCTACGTAAAGAGTTTGCGGCAGACCCACGCGGAAAACTGATGCAAAATGCTGTAACCAGCACCGATATTGATCAAGTGGCACAAAATCACCAGGTAGTTGCGTTCGCTGACCGTTCCATGTCTCACAAGCTAGATGCGTGGCCGGTCGCTAATCAAAAGAAATCGGGACGCTGCTGGCTGTTCGCCGGTCTAAACCTGCTGCGTTCGTCGATGATTAAACGCCTAAACGTAGAAAATTTTGAGTTCTCGCAGACGTACCTGTTCTATTGGGACAAACTAGAAAAAGCTAACTACTTCCTAGAATCCCAAATCGCCCTCGCAGATCGCGACCTGGATGACCGTACAGTGGCTCACCTGCTGTCTGACCCGATTGGGGACGGTGGCCAGTGGAATATGTTTGTGGCGCTAGTCGACAAATACGGGGTAGTGCCCAAGTGGGCAATGCCGGAAACTGAATCCTCCTCGAACTCGAAAAACATGGATCGGATTTTGGAGCGTTACTTGCGGGAGGGCGCCCTCGCGGTGCGGAAAGCCGCGCACAACCAGCCGGAAACTGTCGGGGAGGTAAAGGCGGGACTGCTCAAAGGAGTCCACCGGATTCTTAATATCCACCTGGGGACTCCTCCGGAAAAGTTTGTTTGGCAATATAACGATAAAGACAACAAGTTCGAGCGGCTGGGAGAAGTTACCCCGCAAGAGTTTGCCGATAAATATATCGTCAATGACCTGCGTAACTATGTGTGTTTGGTGAATGATCCGCGCGAAGCCAATCCCTATGGGAAGACCTATACCGTCGATCGCCTGGGCAATGTGCTGGGCGCTGACCCGGTACGATACCTGAACGTCCCCATCCAGGTAATGAAAGATTGCGCGGCTACGGTATTGCAGGCCGGAAAACCGGTGTGGTTCGGTTGTGACACCGAGCAGCAGGCAGATAGGGAACTGTCACTGTGGGATAAGAATCTCTATGACTATGGCGCGGTTTATGGAGTGGATTTTGGGATGGACAAGGAAGAACGTTTGCTCTCCCATGAATCTCTAATGACTCACGCCATGTTGTTTGTAGGGGTGGACATGCTGGATGGGGCTCCGCGCCGCTGGCGGGTGGAAAACTCTTGGGGCTGTGAAGATCGCGCCGACCAGGGATTCTATACTATGAATGATTCCTGGTTTGACGAATACGTATTTGAAATCGCGGTTCACCGTGACCGTCTGCCTGAAGAATATCGCGCGGTCCTCGATTCTGAGGAAGCACCGATAGTGTTGCCCGCCTGGGATCCGATGGGGTCGCTCGCTTAAAGCCCGGTCGGCATAATAATCCCGCCGTAAGGGGCGAGAATAAACAGGGCTATGGACAGGGAAAACAGGGCAATACAGTCAAGCCACCAGGAGCGTACTGCACACCAGGCTTTGGGGGAACGGTCTAGCAGCCGGTAAACCCCTAAGCTCAGCAGCATTAGGGCGAAAACTTGACAAGCAAATACGGGGTGCCCGATATATCCGAGGGTAACGGTGCAGATAATCCCGATCATCACTAATGCGGTGCACCCGCGTCTCCAAAGCCGATTATTCGACAACCCCATAACGGTAGTTTAACGGGCTTGGTGGGGTTTTGTGATTACCCAGCCCCGCTCCGCAAGTCGGCGTTATGCGCATTTTAAGAGGGAGAGGGGGGCAGGGCGTGCCGGTAAAAGCTGAAGGGGCGGAAGTAACCATTTTCACCGCCTCGTAAATTAACTACTAACTGCTAAAACAGTAGGCTAGGGAATATGTTCAAGTCTTATCGGGAGATTTTTTCCTACCCTGGCGCTCTTAGATTTTCGCTCGCTGGAGCGGTAGCGCGTTTCCCGATGGCGATGGCCGGGCTGTCCACCCTGCTAATGATTTCCACCCTCTACGGGGAATATTCACTGGCCGGACAGGTCAATGCTTTAGTGGTTATCGCGATGGCGGCGGCATCCCCAATTCAGGCTCGGCTAGTGGATCGTTACGGGCAAGCCAAAGTTTTACGCCCTCTGGTTGCCTGTTCCCTGGTTTTACTGTTGGCTTTGATGCTCTCGGCGTTATTTCATGCTCCGCGCTGGACGCTCTACCTATTTGCCCTGTTATCGGGGGCTACTACCGGCTCTTTCGGGGCATTTGTGAGGGCGCGCTGGACGCATTTGCTCGCGGGGTCGCGTAAGTTAAATACGGCTTATGCTTTCGAGGCTGCTGTTGATGAACTGATTTTTATTTTCGGCCCGATTATCGCCACGGTGCTAGCCACCGTGGTTCACCCCGCGGCGGGGATTGTGGCTTGTTTGCTTACTTCCGGTATTGGTGGGTTCTGGTTTTTATCGCAGCGCGCTACTGAACCAGTGGTGACCGCTAAATCTGATTTAAGCGACCAGGACGCTAAACCGTTGATGAAATCGGCAGCCATGGTGATTTTGGGGCTGATTTTTATGCTCTGCGGTTTTACTTTCGGTGGTCTGGATTTGACGGTGGTCGCGTTTTGTCGCGAGCAAGGGGTAGCCCAGATTTCAGGGCTACTGCTGGCCATGTTTGGGGTGACTTCTTTTAGTTCTGCGGTGATCTATGGGGCTAAAGAGTGGGGGATTAGCGCCTTGCGCTTGTTCTTGGGGGGAATCACCTTAATGGCAATTGGTTTTTCTACTTTCTTTTTCGCCTTCAATCCCTGGATTTTGGGGTTGTGTTTAGCTTTAACCGGTGCGACTTATGCACCCACCATGACTAACGCCACCAATATTTTGTCTCAGGTGGTTCCTCCTGCTCGTTTCACCGAGGGGATGGCGTGGCTAAATACTTTCTTCACTTTAGGTATTTCTGGTGGTGCGTGGCTTGGTGGTTCCGTAGTGGATGTAGCGGGCGCTCGCGGTGGGCTGTGGCTGGTGATTGCAGCAGCTTGGGCGATTCTTGCCGTGGTGTTGATTGGTTTTATGCCTTTGCGTAATTCGCTGCGCCGCGCCTACAAACGCCGTCTAGTAGCGGTTGATTTACATATGACCGAAGAATCTTCGCCCACCCAGAACAGCTAAATGTCTTTGCGTGATAACGCATAAGTTTGCTTTGCTCAACACCCCGACCCTCGGAGTCAAAACGACACTCGCGGAACAAACAATCTAGACCTCTGCGAGGAAAATCTAGCTGCTGCGCCATGCCTACAAACGCCTTTATAAAACCAGTGCAAAGGAAAAGTCGGCTAAAAAACCGGAGGATTGCGGGTAGGCTGGCAGGGTAACGAAAGCGAGGTAGCGTGACTGGTGACGGTGACGTTAGGCAATAAAGGAAACCGTGGTGAGTGGAGTAGGTAGCCGGCGGCGGGCGGCGGAACTTTTCGTGCAGCAATGGGCAGGTCACGGCTACGAAAAGGGCGAAACCCACAGTTTTTGGCTTTCCTTGCTGCAAGACGTGTTGGGGATGCGCGAGGTTTCCACCAAGTGTCGCTTCGAGCAGCGCACGCGGGCGGGCGGATTTATTGATGTGGTGATTCCCTCGGCACGCACCATTGTGGAACAAAAATCTTCCGGAGTGAACCTAGATCGGGGTGAGCTGCGTCAAAGGCAAATGGTTACCCCGTTCCAGCAGGCTAAACGCTATGCGGATGCCCTGCCGAATCGGCAACGCCCAGATTTTATTATTGTTTGCAACTTCGAGTGTTTCCGTCTTCATGACCTCAACAAGGATGACCCTGCCGGTGACTATATCGAGTTTTCGTTAACGGAACTGCCCGAACAGTCGTATCTGCTCGATTTTTTGATTGACCCGGCATATTCGCGCACGGAAAAGGAACGCCAAGTCTCAATCCGTGCCGGACAGCTGATTGGCAAGCTGCATCGCGGCCTATTAGAGCAATACCAAGACCCAGATTCTGCCTGGTCGCAGCACTGCCTAAATGTGCTTTGTGTGCGGCTAGTGTTCTGTCTTTTTGCCGAGGACGCGGGGCTATTTGGTAAGGACGCGCTGCTGCGTTACCTGCGGGGTTTTACCGCTTCCCAAACCCGGGGAGCGTTGCAACGCCTGTTCAAAGTGCTAGATACCCCACTTGAACAGCGAGATCCCTATCTGGAGGAAGAACTGGCGGTTTTCCCCTATGTGAATGGGGGACTGTTCCGCGATTCTGCTGCTGGAACTGGTGTTGCTACGAGATTTGATGATGGAGAGGACGCACTGGCAGGGGCTAGTGCCGGGGACGGGGCTACGGTTTTTCGTTCCTCGTTGGCGGGAGAGACCGGGCGAGCTTTAGAGATTCCGAACTTTACCGAGGAGTTGTGCGACCTTTTACTTAACGAGGTTTCGCAAGGAACTGACTGGTCACAGATTTCTCCCACTGTGTTTGGGGGCGTGTTTGAGTCGACTTTGAACCCGGAAACTCGCCGCAGTGGAGGAATGCACTACACCAGCCCGGAAAATATCCATCGGGTGATTGATCCACTGTTCCTTGACGTCCTAAAGAATGAGCTAGAGGGGATTCTTTCTGATCCGGGGATTTCCGATAGGTCGCGGCGGGCGAAACTGCGGGCTTTCCAAAACCGTTTAGCCAGTTTTACCTGGCTGGATAGCGCTTGCGGATCTGGAAACTTCCTGACCGAAACCTATATCGAGGTGCGCCGCCTGGAAAACCAGGTAATCGCGGAGCTAGAGCGAGGACAACAAGCTTGGGAATTCGAGCAAGAGGGCGCCGCGACTAACCAGATAAAAGTGAATCTGGGACAGTTCTACGGGATTGAAATCAATGATTTTGCGGTCGCGGTGGCGCGCACTGCGCTGTGGATTGCCGAGCTGCAGGCTAATGGGGAAACGGCGGCGATTTTGCAGCGGGAAGTAGCGGATTTACCACTGCAAGATGAATCCAATATTGTGCTGGCGAATGCGATCCGCATGGACTGGGAGCAGCTGCTTCCTGCCGAGAAGTGCTCGTTTTTAATCAGCAACCCGCCGTTTATTGGCTACTCCAATCACTCCCCGGAGCAAAAGCAAGATCGGGCGGACTTATTTGGTAAGCGGGGGGGGGTACTGGATTATGTAGCCTGCTGGTATCAGAAAGCTGCCGACTATATGCGCGGCACCCAGATTCGGGCGGCTTTCGTGTCTACCAACAGTATTTGCCAAGGACAGCAGGTTACCCCGCTTTGGCGACCGCTGTTTGAGGACGGGATTCGCATTAACTTTGCCCACCGCAGTTTCGTTTGGGGGAACGAAGCGGAGAATCAAGCCCATGTGCATGTGGTGATTATTGGATTTTCTTATCAGGATGAGCATCCGAAATATCTTTTTGAGCATCCTAAAGAGGGGGAGTCTCGCCGCTACCAGGTAGAACATATTAACGGCTATTTGACTGCTGCCCCAGATGTGTTTGTAGACAAGCAGATGAAACCGCTTTCTGATGTGCCGTACATGGCAAAGGGCTTCCAGCCTACTGACGGACAAAATCTATTGCTTTCCGCCCAGCAGCGTGACGAGCTGCTCGCCAAAGAACCAGCAGCCGAAAAATGGATTCGCCCCTTCTCTATGGGGGCAGAATTTATAAAAGGCATCGACCGCTATTGCCTCTGGTTACCGCAGATTACCGGGGCGGAACTGAAAAAAGTGCCGGAAGTGCGCAAACATATTGAGGCTTGCCGAGCCTGGCGTGAGCAGCAAACCCCGACAGGCGACGCCTATAAGCTGGCAGATCGTCCGCACCTGTTGCGTCCCTGCGGAAAATTCCGGGACGGAACTTATCTTGGGTTCCCAGTGGTTTCCTCTGAACGCCGCAAGTATGTACCTATTGGGTTCGTTGATAACGGTATGATCCCCGGCAATCAGTTTTATTTCGTGCCAACTGGAAGTAAATATCATTTCGGTGTCCTCACCTCCCAGTTCCATAACGCCTGGATGCGGGCAGTTGCCGGGCGGTTAAAGAGCGACTATCGCTATACGAACACCTTGGTTTATAACACCTTTATTTGGCCTGACCCCACCGCGGAGCAAAAGCGAGCAATTGAGGAGGCCGCCGCCCTCGTCCTCGAAAAGCGGAAAGCCTATGCCCCGGCTACCTTGGCGGAGCTTTATGACCCGGATAATGATTTCCTCTATCCCGAGTTAGCCCGGGCGCACGCCCAGCTAGATCGGGCAGTGGAGGCCGCCTACGGGGTGGACTTTGCCGGTGATGAAACCAAAATCACCGCCCATCTGTTCACCCTTTACCAAGCCGGCACCACTCCCTGACCGGGGTAAACCACAAATTTGGCGGAGAAGCTGCTAGCTGCTGATAACCCTGGCTTGCAAGCAGCGCCTCCCTATCGCAACTTATTGTTGTATCTACACTGAAAAAACTATAAAGTTTCAGTGTGAACGCAACAAGTGCTGGTGTGGATTATCAAGATAGAATCTTGGCCTGTATTGACGCACGAAAAGGCGTAATTACGGCGTCTCAGTGCAGGGAGCAAGGTGTCCCCACTGTTTACCTGACGCGGATGGTCAGGGAGGGACGTCTAATTCGTTTGGCGCGGGGGCTGTACGGGCGCCCGGAGGGCGAGTATGACGAGCTCTTTATTCTTCAGCATAGGTTTAAGAAAACCGTTTTTTCTTACGAAACTGCCCTCTTTTTGCTGGGGCAGACAGATAAGATTCCAGATGTCATCGAGATTACGGTAGAAAACAGCTATAAGATAAATAATCCACCCCGATGGCTTTCTATAAACTACGTGAGCCCAGATATTTTCAAAATGGGCATTACTTGCGTCTCCACCAGCTGTGGCAATCCAGTTAAAATCTATGGCTATGAGCGGATAGTATGCGATTTTATCGCTCATAAAAAGAATATGGATCCGGAAACTTACGTTAAAACAATCCAGGGTTACGCGAAATATCGAAACAAAGATATTCATCTTTTGTGGAAGATAGCGCGCGCGATGCGGATAGAGAACCGGGTAAGAGACATCATGGAGATTGTGCATGAATAGAGCCAAAGTTATCGCGCTTTGTCACAAAGTAGCAGAAAATACGGGATTGAATTTTAATACTGTGTTGCTATATTACTTCCTGGAAAATCTTCTTTTGAGGATTAAAAATCCCTGCATAAATGTTGCAATATGCGACACATATACTTATCTTGATGGTAAAGGTAAGGAAGGGGAGTGGCAGTAGTGAAAACCGCAAGTGTGAATGTTCGTATTCAGGAAAATGTGAAGGCTAAGGCCGAAGAAATCTTGGACACTATGGGGGTTTCTCGCGGGACCGCGATTGATATGTTTTATCGGCAAATCATCATGCACAATGGGATTCCTTTTCCCGTAACTATCCCCAGTGAGCTTCCCTCTCGTGACGCTTTGGATGAAAGACGGTTTAACGCCCTCATGAGCACGGGGTACTCCCAAGCGTTATCGGGAGACTCCTTCGGAATGGATGAAGTATTCGACGAATTGGGCAAAAATCTTTAATGGAGCAGTATGTAATCCGCGTTACCGTCCAAGCGCGACAACACCTGAGGCTTATCAGAGACTATATTGCGGTAGACCTGCGAGAGCCTGAAATCGCGAAAAAACTATTGGAACTGTTGCAAAAAGAAATATCCACGCTGTCATACATGCCCTATCGGGTGAAACTAATCGAAGAGAAGCCTTGGCGTGATATGGGTTTCCGTAAAATTCGAGTTAAAAACTATTACATTTACTTCTGGGTCAATGATGACACTAAGGAAGTCAATATTATTGCCGTAATTTATGTCAGACGCGACCAAGCCGAGCAGTTAGAATCGCATATTTGGCGAAGCTCGTGAGCTTGGCTATCTGCGCCAACTCTAACAAGACGCTAGTTCGCTCAAATATGTAAAGCAGTTTTACATATCGAAAAAACGTGTAAAAAAATCGCGAGATTTTTTACACGTTCCCCAATTGGGGGCTTCAAGTTGCAACTACCCGGAATAAAATCCTAAAAATCAGTGTGAATGCAGCAGTCGCCGCTAGCTGCCGCGGGCGGAGCTTATCTAGGTGCTGAAACTAAACAAGGTGCTAGCAAGATCGCTACTGCCTGTTTGCCTACAATCCATTTGAAGTGTACGACACCACCGCTGTTGCTGTTCCTATGCTTGTCAACTAATATTTCATCTTGTCAGACAAATTTTATAGTTGGAAGCAAGGTAGCTTCCTTAAGAAAAGAGATAACTATGAGTCAGAAATTCATAGTCGGTGCATATGCCTCCATGCCGGATACAAATAAACAAGATGAGTACTATCGCTTACTTGGACAACTTGATTGGGTAAACGGAATTGAAATTCCTTATCCTGGTGATCTTGCCGATAATGCTACTTGGCTGGCAGAGCGACTGTGTCCTCAATGGGATTCGAACACAATCACCGCGATTCCCGGCACGATGCAGAATCTTGGAAAAAATCCTTTATTCGGTCTCGCCTGTGCGGATGAAGAAGGACGCGGCCTCGCTATTGCCCAGGCTAAGCAAATTTCCGAGGTAGCCAGAGAGCTTTCCGATTATTTAGGGCATGTCGCAGTGAGTAAGGTGCAAGTGCATTCCGCACCTACCCGTCTAGCAGATGCAAGCGCTTTTCGCACATCCCTTGAAGAACTAAAAGAACTGGACTGGGGCGGAGCAACGATCGTGGTGGAGCACTGTGACCGTTTCATTAAGGAGCAGCCACCCGAAAAAGGTTTTTTATCGCTTAAGGAAGAAATCGAGATTTGCCGAACCCTGGGACTCAAAATTCACATTAACTGGGGTCGATCTGCCGTAGAAGGTAGAAGTGCCGCAACTCCTTACGAGCACATTCTAGAAGCCGGACAGTCTGGAGTACTTGCGGGAGTATTTTTCTCAGGTGCCGGTTCTCAAGAATGTGCTTACGGGTATGCCTGGATTGATGGTCACCTTCCTTCACAACCGGATGAACCCAGCTCACTCATGAGTGAAGAAGAAATTTCTAGATGTTCAAAGGCTGCAATACGAGGGGGAGCGAAGTACCTAGGGGCAAAGATCTGTGTGCCTAAGGATGCACCTCTTGAACAGCGCATCCGTATGCTTAAAACGATTTACAACGCTACCCGATAAGAAGAGAGGCGAGACCGCCCCGGTTGCTGGAATTAGTGTTTGACCGGCAGTGGTGGAAGGGAGCGTACCACCAGCAAATAATATCGTCTCCATAGGGATTGTCTTTCTTAATGGACGGTTTTGAAAGAGTTGTCAGCTTGGCAATAATTTAGCGAATGTAACCGCGGTTGCCCACCAATCTGAATCCTTGAAAGGTTTCCCGATGCTCACTTGTCCTGAACCTGCCGAAAATCCAGTGCTCTGGCCGTGGGGAACCCGGCGAGAAGAGGACGGACAGTTATCTTTTGCCGGACAAAAAATAACTGACCTGGCGCAAAATTTCGCCACCCCCTCCTACCTGTTTGACCTGGATGATTTCGCTGCCCGCGCCGAAACCATTTCCAGCGCAATGGCGGAAGAGTTCTGGGAAGGCTACGGGTTTTCCGGTGCCAGCGTCAACTATGCGGGCAAAGCCTTCCTGTGCACCGCTTTAGGGGAAGCCATCACCAGGGCGGGTATGGGGATAGATACCGCCAGCCTGGGGGAACTTTCGGTAGCACTCCATCCGGCGATGGGAGCTGACCCTAAGAAAATCGGGCTACACGGCAACAATAAATCCCTCGAATCTTTGCGCTTGGCGCTGCGCCGCGGTATTGGGCGGATCATCGTAGATTCCCTGGGCGAAATCGACCTATTACAGTCTCTTTGCGAAAGCGAAAACACCACCGCTCCGGTGATGGTGCGGGTAACCACTGGGGTGCACGCCGGGGGACATAGCTTTATCGCCACTGCCCACGAGGACCAAAAATTCGGCCTCTCCCTGGCCTCAGGAGCCGCCCTCCAGGCAGTCAAAAAGATTATTGCTGCCCCAAATTTAAAGCTAGTGGGGCTGCATTCCCATATCGGCTCCCAAATCAAAGATTTAGCATCTTTCCAAGTAGCAGCCGACCGGTTGCTGGCATTCCGCGCCCAGGTGCAAAAACTAGGGGAAGCTGTCCCTGAAGTTGACCTGGGCGGGGGGCTAGCTATCTCCTATCAGGGCGAGGACGTGCCCAGCGCCAGTGAATATGCGCGCTCCCTGGCGGCCTCGGTAAAGAAAGCCTGCGAGCAGGCAGGCACCGACATTCCCCATATTTCGATTGAACCGGGGCGCTGGCTAGCCGGTCCGGTATGCGTCAGCCTGTACCAGGTGGGAACGGTCAAGGATGTGCAGCTAGAGGACGGGAGTATCCGCAAATACGTGAGCGTAGACGGGGGTATGAGCGACAATATTCGCCCCGCCCTCTACGATGCCGGATATGTGGCGACCCTAGCTTCGCGCCTTTCTGATGCCCCCGCTGCTAGCTGCCGCATCGTGGGAATGCATTGCGAATCTGGAGACATTTTAGTTCCCGAAATTGCCCTCCCCGCTGATATTCACGCGGGTGATTTACTGGTAATTCCGGCTACCGGCGCCTATGGGCGGGCAATGGCCTCGAACTATAATATGGTTCCCCGTCCCGGGGTAGTCGGGCTGAGTCGTAAAGCGGCTCCGCGCTATATCGTTGCCCGAGAAACCGTGGATGACCTACTGCGACTTGATACCGGAATTCCCGGTTTATCTCAGTGATAAATCTTCGGAGCGCTCGAATACCAATAACCGTTAGAGTAGAAAACCCCGGCGGGTAAAAACCCTGCCGAAAGTGCTGAAAAGAGGGTGAATATGAAGCAAGCGGTAAAAATAGCGGTCCTTGGGTGCGGAACTGTGGGGGCGCAAGTAGTGCGTTTACTGCAAGAACGCGCCGCTGATTATCAAGCTAGATGCGGAGCCAGCCTAGAGATTATCGGTATTTGTGTACATAATCTGGCGGCTCCGCGCCCCGATTTTATTAGCCGCGACCTGCTTACCGACCAGGCGGAACCCTTGATTGACCAGGCAGACCTGGTAATCGAGCTAATCGGGGGGATTGAGCCAGCGCGCACCTACATTACCCGCGCCCTCGAAGCTGGAAAATCTGTGGTCACCGGGAATAAAGCCCTCCTCGCCCAACACGGTCCGGAACTGTTCGACCTCTCCCGCGAGCGTGAAGCCGACCTTTATTATGAGGCCGCAGTTGCTGGCGCCATTCCGGTGGTTTATGGCCTGCGTGAATCTTTAGCGGGAGACCGTGTCCAAGTGGTGCAAGGCATCGTTAATGGCACCACCAACTACATGCTTGACCAGATGGAAAAGAAAGGCTGGTCATTCGAGCAAGCGCTTACTACTGCCCAAGAACTCGGATATGCCGAAGCGGATCCGACCGCCGATATTGATGGCTTAGATGCTGCCGCCAAATGCGCCCTACTTGCGCAGCTGGCTTTCCACACCCGGGTTTCCCTAGATCAGGTAGCGGTGAAAGGGATTCGTAGTATTACCGCGGACGATATTGCCGACGCCAAAGAATCGGGGCGCACCATTAAACTGCTGGCGATTGCCCAGCTGGCGCAAGATGAACAAGGACGCGAATGTGTATCCTGCCGGGTAGAGCCGGTATTGGTGAAACCAGAAAATCCGCTCGCGAGCATTGCGGGAGCCTTTAACGCGATTGTGATTGATGCCGAGGCCGCGGGCAGACTAATGTTCTACGGTCAAGGTGCTGGCGGGGTACAGACCGCTTCCGCCGTGCTTTCCGATGTGGTGGCCGCCGCGTTCCACCTGGTATCCGGGGGGAGCGCCCCGCGTGAATCCGCGTATGCAGATTTGCCGCAAATGCCGGCCGAACAAGTGAGTTCCAAGTACAGTATCCGGCTGCAAGTCGAGGATGTAACCGGGGTATTAGCCGAGGTAGCAGGAATTTTTGCTCGTCGCGGCATCTCTATAGAACAGGTGCGCCAGCGCAGTGACGCTAAATCCGGGAAAGCGATTGTTTCTTTGTCAAGTGACTGGGCTAGTGCGGGAGACATAGACTTGACGGTGAAAGATTTGGAAGCCGCCGAGCCGGTGAGCCGAGTAATTCAAGTAATCAGTATGGAGGGCTAGCAAGATGGCGCATCTGTGGCAGGGAATAATCAACGAATATCGCGATTGGCTCCCCATTAGCGAGGACGAAGCAATCGTCACCTTGCAAGAGGGCGGCACTCCGCTGGTTCATTCCGATGATTTGTCTAACGAGGTGGGGGCGCGGGTCTATATCAAGGTCGAGGGAATGAACCCTACCGGCTCTTTTAAAGATCGCGGTATGACCATGGCCATTACCAAGGTGCTCTCTAGTGGGCAAAAAATGGTGGCTTGTGCCTCTACCGGCAATACTTCGGCTTCGGCCGCTGCCTATTCGGCAAAGGCTGGTCTGGAATGCGCGGTAATCCTGCCTGCGGGGAAGATTGCTGCCGGAAAACTTGCGCAAGCAATTGTGCATGGGGCGCGACTGGTGGCAGTGGATGGAAACTTTGACCAGTGCCTGACCATCACCCGCCAGCTCACCGAATCCTATCCGGTGGCTTTAGTGAACTCGATTAACCCCTACCGTCTGCAGGGACAAAAAACTGCGGCTTTTGAAATTGTTGATTTCTTGGGGGATGCTCCCGATATTCATGTTCTCCCGGTTGGAAATGCCGGAAATATTTCCGCCTACTGGATGGGATATAACGAATACGCTGGTCGGCGCACCGACGCCTCCTTGGAAAAAGAAACTAAACTAGGGCAGGCGCGCGCCAGTAAAGTTCCGCAAATGTGGGGTATCCAGGCTAAAGGGGCTGCGCCTTTCGTGGCTGGACACCCGATTGACAACCCGGAAACCGTGGCGACCGCCATCCGAATCGGCAACCCGGCTTCCTGGGATTATGCATCGGCAGCGCGGGACGATTCCCACGGTTTTATTACTGCGGTCAGTGATGAAGATATTTTAGCTGCCCAGGCACGGTTAGCAGCCGATACCGGCATTTTTGTGGAACCAGCTTCCGCGGCCTCGGTTGCGGGACTGCTGTGGGCTGCTGGCGCAGGTAAAGTACCCGAGGATGCGACAATTGTATGTACGGTTACCGGTAACGGTTTGAAAGATACCGCGACTGCTCTGGGCGATCGCGATATTAACCCGCAGGTAATCGCGCCCACCCTGGAGGCCGCCCTCACCGCCCTCGACTTGAAGTAACCGGAAGCAAACAAGATGCGGATTGTTAAGGACGAAGCGGAAGTAAAAGTTCCTGCTACCTCGGCTAATCTGGGGCCGGGATATGACTGTATGGGACTAGCGCTTTCCCTGCACGATCGAGTACGTTTTCGCGCTACTGCCGGAGCCACCCAGGTGCACGTGCGGGGTCAAGGCAAAGACAAACTGCCGGAGGACGAAAATCACCTGGTAGTGCGGGCTATCCGCTTGGGGCTAGATGCGGTAGGGGCATCCCAAGTGGGGGTGTCCCTGTGGCAAGAAAATCAGATTCCCCAATCGCGCGGTCTTGGTTCATCAGCGTCTGCAATCGTTAGTGGTCTCGCCCTGGTGCGGGCAATTATTGCCGAACCGGAAGCGCTTGATAACGATACTATGTTGCGAATTGCGACCTATCTAGAGGGGCATCCCGATAACTTGGCGCCGGCGATTTATGGGGGGATTACCGTATCCGGAATCGAGGGTACTTCTAGCGAGGAAACTGCCACTACCCGGCAACTTAGCTCCCCATTTTTAGAAATGGGGGCAGGTGAACAGGAAGAAATTACAGGGGAATCTGAGGGGAGTAAACCGGTTTTGGCAAGTGAGTTTCCAAAAACCTGGGCACTGAAAATCAAGAATCAATACGATTTGCGACCTACCGTGTTTATCCCGGATTTCGAGTTGGATACTTCCCAGGCGCGCTCTTTGCTTCCGGAACAAGTTCCTCATGTGGATGCCGCCAAAAATGTGGCTAACGCGGCGCTGCTGGTGTGCGCCCTGGAAAATCATCCTGAGCTGTTAATGGCTGCCACCACGGACTATTTACATCAAAACTATCGCCGTGCCGCTATGCCCGCTTCGGTTGATTTAATGTATTGGTTGCGTGCTCAGCAGTTACCGGCGGTTATTTCTGGGGCAGGCCCTTGCGTGCTGGTGCTAGCGAATGTAAGTGATCAGGTGAAATCGCAAGCTGAGAAAGCGGGTTGGAGAGTGCGCACCCTAGAGTTAGATACGCGCGGGGTGCGGGAACTATAACTAAAATCCCTGTAAATAGGGGAATGGTCAGGCTCACTGTGTCGCAGTTACCTACTGCTGCAAAATCCTGGTAGGCTAAATGCACGAAGGCGAAAGCAATCAGCGGAATACCGATTGAAAAGCTTAGTTCTAGTCTTCAAAACTCACGCCGATTTTTCTCGGTAAAAATTATCCAGACGCGTTTGCGTCATACCTACATTCAAAAGGAAAGTTTGTGAGCACAAACGAGAATGCTAATGAGCTTGGTGCTATGAAACTAGATCAGCTAAAAGCATTAGCAACAAAACTGCAGATTCGTGGGACTTCTAGGCTGCGTAAAAATGAGCTAATCGAAAAAATTACCGCGGCTCAATCCGCTCAGTCTGCAAATGCTGGAGCTACCCAATCAGGGGAATCGGCATCTGATAATAAAGAGACACTGTCCGGTCAGCCAAGACAGATGCGAGGGCGTAAACCGCGCCGTCACGGTGCTGTGCGTCAAGATTTAGACGCAAAAGAAGACGCGAAAGAACAGTTAAAACAGGATTTGGCACAGCAAGCCAACCGCAAGTCTCGTAATCAAGACAAGTCTGCCCAATCTGGCGAGGACGCACCGCGTTCAGTAGACGAAATTGCTTTACCTAATGCTGATGATGAAGACCGTGGTGACGGTCGGGGGCGCGGACGACGGAACCGGCGCCGTGACCGCAACCGGCATCGTGACGATAATTGGAATGAAAATAATCGTACCGAGCGTGCTGGTCGCGTTAAAATTGATAACCGCGAAGAGGACAGCGAAGAAAATGATGAAGAATTGCTGCCAATCGCGGGGGTTCTGGATGTGCAAAGTAACCATGCCTTTGTACGTACTTCCGGCTATGTAGCCGGTCCTAACGATGTTTATGTCACCTTGGGGCAGGTACGCCGTTGGGGATTGCGTTCCGGCGATGCGGTACAGGGCGCGGTTCGTCCTCCGAAAGAGGGCGATAATAATCGGCGACAAAAATACAATGCCCTGGTACGTTTGGATGCCGTTAATGGAATGAGTGTCGAGGACGCCAGGGCGCGTACTCAGTTCAAAGATTTGGTGCCGCTGTACCCGAATGAGCAGCTGCGTCTAGAGAACAATCCTAAGAATCCCACCCAGCGGATTATTGACCTGATTGCCCCGATTGGTAAGGGGCAGCGCGGGTTGATTGTTTCTCCTCCTAAAGCCGGTAAAACTATTATTTTGCAGCAGATTGCCAACGCGATTACCACTAATAATCCGGAATGTCACCTGATGGTGGTGCTGGTTGATGAGCGACCCGAAGAGGTCACCGATATGCAGCGTACGGTAAAGGGTGAGGTTATTGCTTCAACCTTTGACCGTCCTGCCTCTGATCATGCTTCGGTAGCCGAACTGGCAATTGAACGGGCAAAACGCCTGGTGGAGCTGGGTCAAGATGTGGTGGTACTGCTGGATTCGATTACTCGCTTGGGGCGTGCCTATAACTTGGCGGCTCCGCCCTCGGGACGAATCCTGTCCGGTGGTGTGGACGCTTCTGCGCTTTACCCACCCAAGAAATTCTTTGGGGCAGCGCGTAATGTCGAAAACGGTGGTTCGCTAACCATTCTGGCTACCGCCTTGGTGGAAACTAACTCCAAGATGGACGAAGTTATTTTCGAAGAGTTTAAAGGCACCGGCAATATGGAGCTGCGCCTGTCGCGCCAGCTGGCTGATAAACGCCTATTCCCCGCGGTCGATGTGAACGCCTCGGGTACTCGCCGCGAAGAACTGCTGCTTAATAAGGAAGAACTGCAAGTTACCTGGAAGCTGCGGAGAATGCTCAGCGCCTTAGAGCCGCAGCAAGCCAGCGAATTTGTGCTTTCTAAACTCAAGAGCACCAATTCTAATGCGGAGTTCTTGATGATGATTGCCAAGATGAGCACCCAAGTTTAACTGACAGTTTCAAGCGAATTCTTTTCTGGGAATTCGTTTACTAGCTTACCTTTGTGCCCCGCCGGAATCCCGGCGGGGCACAAAGTTTAGGTAGGGGTTTATAGCTTAAAACTGTGGCAGTCGCTACGAATATAACGATTTGGTAGCGAAATGGTTGCATATTGGTTTAGACTGATTTTCGCCTGGTCGAACCGGTCAGGTGATTTGTCTACTGAATGGGAAAATCGTGGGACGTCACAGCCAAAAGGAAAAACCATTCCGACATCTACTCTGGCAAGTGGGACTGGCTACCGCTGTTATTGCGGGAGCACTCGGCACCTCCGGTGCAGTTGCTATTCACGCCTCCTCGCTACCGGCCGGACAGCCAGTACCGGAAACAACAGCGCAAACCATCACCGATACCAACCCGGTAGCCCAGGCAAGCGGAGAATACGGTTTTGAAAAAGTTAGCGCTAAAGTCTTAGACGAATCCCCTAAAACCGAAAAAACCGATAATAACAGCACGGTAAGCAGCGAAACTCCCCAAACTGCTACCCGGGCAAACACCGGCGGAGCCAGTGCTTCCAGCGCGCAATACTCACTGGCAGCCTTACGTAGAGCCGGTGTAGTTCACTGGGGTGGATACAAATTCACCTATTATTCCCAAAAAGTCCTCCCCGGTGGGGGGCTGCGGATTCCCGGTCGCCACGTTAATGCTAACGGCTATGTAGCTGACGCGGACGGCTATATCGTGCTCGCCAATGATGCCCCGAAAGGCACGGTTATAAACACTCCCTTTGGAGGACCTGGGAAGGTCTATGACCGCGGTACCCGGGGCAACCACTTCGACGTTTACACTTCCTAAACACGTCCTATCCCATTTGTGAAGGTGCGGTCGTAAACAGTTTCAACTGTACGTATTAGAGGCGATAGGGAACTCGGCAGCGCTCTCATCTAGGATAGGAACGATGAGTCTGCAAGCCATTGTCGAAAAAATAGCTAACGAACCGGTAGCTAAAGAGTTCTTTTCCCACCCCACTAGCGCTAAATCTCTATACTGTCCCCCCGGACTCAGACCGGCTCTAGCCGCGGCCGCAGCGCAAACCAAAACGCCAAACTCGCGGGGACTAATCTTGTACGTAACCGCATCGGGGAGAGCAGCCGAACAAGCAGAAGCAGAAATATCAGGATATATGCCGCAAGTGGCCCGTTTTCCTTCCTGGGAAACTCTGCCCCACGAACGCCTGTCTCCCCGCGCCGACACTATGGCGCAGCGAATCGCCGTGTTACGCCGTCTCGTTCACCCCGAAAAACCGGGAGAACGCGCAGAAGCAATTCGCGTCCTCACCGCCCCCATTCGTGCATTACTACAACCGGTAATAGCCGGGTTATCCGAAATTGAACCCCTAAAAATATCCGAGGGCGAAGACTATCCTCTAGAAGAGCTGGCAACTAGGCTACTGGAACTGGGATATGAAAAAACCGATTTAGTTGCTTCCCGTGGACAATTCGCGCTGCGAGGAGGAATCCTCGACGTGTTTGTCCCCGGTGAGCCCCACCCGCAACGTCTAGATTTCTTCGGAGACACCCTAGAGGAAGTAAACTATTTTTCCCTCTCTGACCAGCGAACTATCGAAGAAAGCACCAGTGGAGTGTGGGCTCCCGCTTGCCGGGAACTGCTATTAACCGACCAGGTAAAGCAGCGCGCTAGCGAGCTGCAATCCTCCCTGCCGGGCGTAGCCGATATGTTAGAGCTAATCAGTCAGGGAATCCCGGTACAAGGCATGGAATCCTTAGCTCCGGTACTGGTCGGCGGGTTAAAGACTGTGACCTCACTGCTCCCGAAGGACACCACCATCGTGATTGACGAACCGGGCAAAGTAGCTCGCAGAGCCGCCGATCTTTTGGCAACCTCCCAAGAATTCGAGCAAGCAGCTTGGCAAGCCGCCGCTGGCGGAGGAAAAATCCCTATCCACGCTTCCCGGGCGCTGCAAAGCCTCAACGATTTCAACCAAGAGGCACGTGAGAAAGGTTTAGGCTGGTGGGAGCTAACCGGACTGCCCAGTGCTGAAATAATAGCCAGCGAATCCGGGGAGGAAAACAGTGCTAACCCTACAGATGAAGAAGCAATAGAGCTAACCGGCAAGACAGAAATCGACACCGCTGCGCAAACAGATGGTTTGAGCGAAACTACCCGTCCTACCTATGTCTATAGTGGACAAAGCGATCTGGGGGCACGAGCCTCGAAAGGCTATCGCGGACATATTGACCAGGCAGTAAAAGACCTAAATCAATATCTAAACGCCGGTTGGCAGGTGGTTTTGTCTTGTTCAGGACGCGGCTTGGCTAGCCGATTCGCCGCTAACCTAACCGAGGCGGGGCTAAGGGCTAAAACAGTAGAAACCCTAGATACGTCCTTAGAAACCGAAAAAGGCAGTGTCAAAGTTACTACCGGCAGAATCGCCAGTGGATTTACCTTAAAATCTTCGCGACTGCTGTTACTGACCGAAGCTGACCTGACCGGACGCGCCCCGCGCTCGGCGCAAGCTCCCCGCAAACTTGCCAGTCGCACCAGGCGCACCATAGTCGATCCTTTATCCCTAAAACCAGGAGACTATGTGGTGCACACCCAACACGGGGTGGGACGGTTCGTGCAAATGATTAAACGAACTATCGGTAAAGGTCAAGATGCGGTCACTCGTGAATATCTGGTTCTCGAATATGCTCCCTCTCGGCGCGGACAAGCCGCAGATAGGCTCTATGTCCCCACCGACTCACTGGATTTGGTTTCCCGCTATGCCGACTCGGATACCCCGCAGCTTAACAAAATGGGGGGAGCGGATTGGGCGAAAACCAAGAATCGCGCCCGCAAAGCCACCCGGGAAATCGCGGCGGAACTTGTTAGGCTCTACGCTGCCCGTCAGGCCACCAAAGGACACGCTTTCGGTCCCGATACTCCCTGGCAAAAGGAACTCGAGGACGCATTTGAATATAACGAAACTCCTGATCAGCTGGCCACCATCGATGAAGTTAAAGCAGATATGGAAAAACCGATTCCCATGGATAGGCTGCTCAGCGGGGATGTAGGGTTCGGGAAAACCGAGGTGGCGGTACGCGCGGCCTTCAAAGCTATCCAAGAAGGATTTCAGGTTGCCTTGCTAGTGCCGACCACGCTGCTAGTAAAACAACATTTCGAGACTTTTAGTGACCGTTTCGCCCCCTTTCCTATCCGACTGGGGCAGCTGTCGCGTTTTTCTACCCCCAAAGAATCCCGGGAGGTTAAAGCCGCGCTGCGCAATGGCGAAATTGAGATGGTAATCGGCACGCATTCCCTGATAACTGGGGAAGTAGCGTTCAAGAACCTGGGGTTAGTGATTATTGACGAGGAGCAGCGTTTCGGGGTCGAACATAAAGAAACTTTGAAAGCCCTGCGCACTAATGTGGATGTGCTCTCTATGTCGGCCACCCCGATTCCGCGTACCTTAGAAATGGCGGTGACTGGGATTCGCGAACTTTCGACCCTTTCAACCCCGCCTGAAGAACGCCATCCGGTATTAACTTTTGTTGGTATCCACCATGATAAACAGGTGAAAGCAGCGATTCGGCGGGAACTTTTGCGAGATGGGCAAGTGTTTTATGTCCACAATCGAGTCGAATCCATCGACCGCGTAGCTGCCCACATCAGTGAGCTTGTTCCGGAGGCGCGAGTGGTGGTGGCGCACGGCAAAATGCATGAAAAGCAACTGGAACAAGTAATGGTTGATTTCTGGAACCACCAGGCTGATGTGCTAGTTTGCACCACGATTGTGGAAACTGGGCTAGATATTTCCAACGCTAATACCTTGATTGTTTCCGGGGCACATCGGATGGGGCTTTCCCAACTACACCAGTTACGAGGACGAGTAGGGCGCGGGCGGGAACGCGCTTATGCCTATTTCTTCTATCCGGGCGATAAACCGCTAACTGAAACCGCACAAGAACGTCTGCAAACCATAGCCGCTAATACTGATTTAGGGGCGGGGACAGCGGTTGCCCAAAAGGATTTGGAGATTCGCGGAGCCGGAAACCTGCTCGGTGGACAACAGTCCGGACATATCGCCGGGGTTGGTTTTGACCTGTATATCCGGATGGTTTCCGAGGCGGTGCAAGGGTTTAAAGATGAACCTAACGATAATGAGGACGAATCTGAGGTACGGATTGAACTGCCAATTGATGCCCATATTCCCCCCGAATATGTGGAGTCAGAACGTTTGCGCCTAGAGATGTATCAAAAACTCTCTAATGTGCGCCAGCCAAGTGAGTTAAAGGCGGTTAAAGAAGAAATGACTGACCGCTACGGAGCGCCGCCCGCAAATGTTCAGCTACTGTTTAGGGTGGCTAGGCTGCGGATGGCTGCGCGCGCCCTAGGGATTAAAGAAATTGTGGCACAGGGACGTTTTGTGCGTTTGGCTCCCGTGCAGCTAGCAGATTCACAAATGCTGCGGATAAAGCGGCTGCATCCGGGAACGGTGATTAAACCGGCAGTTAGACAGATTTTGGTGCCAGCTCCTAAGGGAGAAAAAATGGGACAGGGGGCGCTGCATGATGAACCTTTAGCGCAGTGGGTAGAGAAACTATTAGACAATGTGATTACTCCTTTTGGGAAAGCTTCAGGTAACAGTGCTGAAATTGGGTAAAGCTTTTCGGATAGGCGCTAGGACACCGAAAATGCCGGTACGTCCTCGCTATTGGTAAGCTAAAAGTAGGAATCTGCTGAAGAAGGATAGATTTATGTACAACAAGTTGATTCGAGCTGTCGGCATAGGCGCTGGCGTTGCTTTACTGGGAATGGGGCTTAGTGCTTGTGGAGCTAGCTCTGGGAAAGCTGGTGATGATTTTTCGGCAGATAAGGTCGCTGCGGAACTGAACGCGGCGCGCCCGACAGCTGCGCAACAATCTGGGCAGGTCAGCCAGGTGAGTCAGCTACGTTCACAGGTTAATAATGCCCTTGGAACTGACGTTTATCCGCAAGCGGTTTGGACGGCTTTAGAGGGCGGAAAAGTGTTACCGGTTAATCTTGCGTCCTCGGCGCCGGTAGTTAAAGTTGCCAAGCAGGAACTTAGTAACCAGGCTGGTTATACCGAGAGCGATATTCGCAAATGGGTAGAGGGACAGGTAAAACAAGGCGCTTTACTAGATGGGGATTTTTCTGCCTCTACGATTGATTTTTTGCGCTTGCAAAAGTTTTCGGTTGATGCCCAGCAGGGCGCTGTTTCTCCCGAACTACTTAAGCGGCTGGAATCAAAGTTCTCGGCTGCCTATGAACAGGCTGGTAAACAGACACAGGGCATGAAAACCAGCAAAGTGCTAACCCAGGTTTTAGCGGGGCAAACCGGGATACCGGTGGTGGAGCCAGATGTAACAGCGGGAGTTAATCTGCAAGGAATTGCTAACGCCGAACAGACTTTGCGTAACCAGGTTCCTCAGGCGAATCAAGGTGGAAACTAAGTTTTCTGTCAGCACCTAAAAAAGGGACTTTTGCAACCTGCTGACGTCCTTTACTTCCAGTAGACTGTAGTTAAGTGATCAACAAAATCTATAAGGAGCGTGACCGTGTCACTAATCGTTGCTATTAATGCCCGTGAAATTCTTGATTCTCGGGGAAATCCCACCGTTGAGGTGGAAGTACTGTTGGATTCGGGGGCTTCTGCCCGCGCTTCCGTTCCTTCCGGGGCTTCTACCGGCGCTTTTGAAGCCGTAGAACGTCGGGATGGCGATAAAGGTCGTTACCTGGGTAAAGGTGTCCAGGATGCAGTTAATGCGGTAATGGATGATATTGCCCCAGAGCTAATCGGTGAAGATGCTTTTGATCAGCGCGCTATCGACCAGATGATGATGGATCTGGATGGCACTGCTAACAAAGGCAAATTGGGTGCTAACGCTATTTTGGGTGTTTCTTTGGCTGTTGCTCATGCCGCCGCGGAGGAAGCAGGGGTGTCCCTCTTCAAGTACCTGGGTGGCCCTAATGCCCACGTGCTGCCGGTTCCGATGATGAACATTTTGAACGGTGGTTCTCACGCTGACTCCAATGTGGATATTCAAGAGTTCATGATTGCCCCTATTGGTGCTGACTCTTTCGCGGAAGCTCTCCGTATGGGCGCCGAGGTCTACCACACTTTGAAGGGCGTTATTAAAGATCGCGGTCTATCGACTGGTTTGGGTGACGAGGGCGGTTTCGCCCCCAACCTGGACTCCAATGCGGAAGCTCTCGACCTGATTTGTGAGGCGATTAAGAAAGCCGGATACGAGCCGGGTAAAGATGTGGCTTTGGCTCTGGACGTGGCTTCTTCCGAGTTCTTCAAAGATGGCAAGTACCTGTTCGAGGGCGAGCCTCGCGACACTGATTACATGGTGAAGTACTACGACGAATTAGTCGCCAAGTACCCGATTGTTTCTATCGAGGATCCGCTATCGGAGGACGAATGGGATGCTTGGAAAGCTTTGACCGAGCATATCGGTGACAAGGTTCAGCTGGTCGGCGATGACCTGTTCGTAACCAACCCGGAGCGTCTGGCTCGTGGCATTAAAGAGGGCGTAGCTAATGCTCTGCTGGTTAAGGTAAACCAGATCGGCAGCTTGACTGAAACCCTACAGGCGGTTGAGGATGCTCACCGTGCCGGTTATAAGTCCATGACTTCTCACCGCAGTGGCGAGACCGAAGATGTAACTATCGCTGACCTGGCGGTAGCCACTAACTCTGGTCAGATTAAGACCGGTGCTCCGGCACGCAGCGAGCGGGTAGCGAAGTACAATCAGCTACTCCGTATCGAGGACGAGCTGGGCGAGGCTGCTGTATATGCTGGGCGGAACGCATTCCCGCGTTTTAAAGCCTAGTTTGCAATGCCTATACAACCGATAGGCGATTAGCTTAAAACATCCGGGGTGGGTCGAAAGATATTTCTTTCGACCCACCCCTTTTTTTCATGTTTTGGTTTAGCCCAGATTTACATCAGCATCTTCATAGTCGGGAAAGTCCTCGTGGAAGCGGTGAAACAAATCCATACGAGATGTTGCGGCACGTCCTTGGGCGGCGTAGGCGCGGCGAATCCGTTGGACGTAAGTATTTACGGTATTCCTGGTTAGACCCAGTTGGCGGGCAACTATTTTAGCGGGGAGTCCCTTGGCTCCATATAGTTCTAAAACTCGTCGCTCATTGGGGCTGAGGATTAGGTGGTTAGAGTGCGGGTGGCGCGCAGAATCGGAAAACTTGTTTTCCGAGGAGTTAAGAGGAGACTGTCTATCATGGGGTAAAACGCTAACTAAACTGGTTAGCGGCTCGGTTTTATATATTGCCTGGTTGCAGCACTGGCGCTTCCCAATCTGAGAGGCTAAAGAGCTCTCTGCGGGTTGCAGATAAGATATAACCCGAAATCCCAGGGTACAAAGGCTATCTAGATTATCTAGGGGATTAGAGTTGTCCGATAAGTGAGTAGCTAAAACTACCGTGATTTGCTGATTCTGTTTGTTGGTGGGCTCGGGATACTTAGCTAAGAAGTCGCTTACGGTGCTAAAACCTCCCAGAAAGTGCAAGTCGTTTCGGGAAGAAACCACCTCACTTATCCCCAAGGCAATCGCGGGTTGTTCATCCAATACCGCTATGTCGAAAACCATTTTCCTCTCCAGTCTTAGAAATTAGACACCCTCTGTCGGGGGGGGGGATATTTGCTAGAATAAACAACTTTTTGCGCTTAGTGTCCTTTGGTTCAGACTGATAAGTGAGATGATGTACGGGCAGGTAGAAGCGTTGTGCGTCCTATTTTTATCTCCAGGTTCGTACATGACCGAACCTGATTGAACTTTGCGCTCCGCAAAAATATCTAGGACTAAAACCCTAGAAAAATACGGCTGTTTATTAATCAGAATCAACTAGAATCAATAGACGCCGTAGGAAACTAGTAACAAGTGTAGTGATGCTCGAAATATATTCTTCCCAGGAATTAGCAACCATTTTGAATCAAGCCCGGCAGGCAAAGTCGGCAGCGGGTGAAAAAGGATATTCCATTCGCGACCTTGCGAAACGACTAGACCTAGCACCCAGCACTTTGCAGGGCTGGCTCCAGGGAGCACATCTTCCCACTCCCGCTTTGCGTAGCAGCTTCATGCGACTGGTACAAGACCTTGATTTGCTAACCCCGAGTGAAGACACCGAGTTTTGGCAGCGTACCCTAGAAACCCTCTCCCACTCGAAACAGGGATGGATTGGCTGCCCCTACCAGGGACTATCACCTTACAATGCCCTTACCGAAAGCGTGTTTTATGGTCGCGATAAACTTCTGACAGATTTAGAAAATGCGATTATTTCGGTACAAAGCAAGCGAAACAAACTGGTGGTGGTATTAGGAGCCTCTGGGTCTGGGAAAACCTCGCTCCTCTCAGCTGGTCTAGTAGGTAAATCGTGCGAATCCTCAGGGCGCTTAGCAAAGTATTACCCCTGTCTACTGTCAATGGGGGAAGTTATTGAAAAGCAACAAACACTGTTAGATTCCAAAGCCTCCAATCTACCTGCAAATTCGTTATTAATAGTAGACCAACTTGAGGACTTCACTAATGCTCACCCCGATCAAGTCAAAGTCGCATTAGACATCCTGAACGAAGTGGCAAAAACCCAAATCCTGGTACTGGGAGTGCGTTCAGATGCCTTAGAAGTACTTTTACAAGATGCCCGCTTTGCCCCCGCCCTCTCCAATCCGCTGATAGTTACCCCACCCAGCGTCCTCGAATATGGAGAAATAATCTCTAGACCCGCCCTCGATGCGGGACGAAAAATTGCCCCCGAGCTAAAAGAGCTGTTACTGCGGCAAATTCAAGAATCTACCTCCGAGGAAGCAAGCGTGCTTCCCCAGCTATCAAACCTGCTACTAATGATTTGGAAATCCACTAACAACTCGGTGCTAACCGTTAGTGATTACCTATTAGTAGGAGGATTAGCAGGGAGCTTAGAAAAACTCGCCGATGAGTTTTACGAAAAACTATCTACCCAGGAACGCCGACAGCTCCGTTCCTTGCTGCTATCAATGGTCGCTGTTGGGCAGCGACAGGTTACCCGGCGGGTAATCGCGCTCAAAGATATACCGCAAGATTATCTTGACCTCCTGGAACGCTTAAGTCGTGAACGTTTAGTAGTAATTGATGCTGCCACAACCCAAATAAGCCACGACACCCTGCTGTCGAACTGGGGAAAACTAAAAGGGTGGATTGAAGAGTCGCGGATTAATCTAGGTTTAGTTCGCCAAATTCAGATTGCCTCCCAGCTGTGGGTAGAATCCGACAACTCGCCCGAGGCGTTACGCCCCTCCCTATATTATGCTTGGGAAAACCGAGAAATCCCTGATGAGGTTGCGTTCACTAATCAGGAAGAACAATTCCTGGCTGCCTGCAGCCATGAAGCCAACCGCCAAAAAGAAGAACAGAAAAAACGAATCAAAACCCTGCGACACCGCAATCAAGTGGTTACCATTATTGCCGCAGTTGCCGGGGTGCTATTAGTAGCCACCATAGCTGGATTTTTCCAAGCATCCCACTATCAAAAACAAGCAATCGCCTCCAAAAAAGACGCAGAATCTCGGCAAATGGCGCTAATATCGCGGGAATTAGGAGCCTCTGACACCAATCTAGCGGCACAATTCGCCCTCTCAGGTCTAAATATCGCCAACACTAGAGAAGCCCGATCCGCCCTCATAGAAACCACCGCCGTCCCCATCCCCGAACGCATCTTCGGCGAGGGCGGGACAGTGCGAGTTGCCGGTAGCGCGGACGGCGAAGTAATCGCGCGTGCCGATTCCAAAGGGATAGTTAGCCTCTGGCGCGGCGGAGACATAAAAACAAAACCCGAAACTTTCTCGGCAAGTAAAGGACAGCTTTTTACCCTAGCGCTAAAAGAAATAGCAGGTAGAAACCTACTGGCAGTCGGGGGGCAAAAAACCGCCTCCCTATGGGATATAACTGCCAAGCCCCGCCGAATCGCCGAATTTGGGGCAGAGGACGTAGCCTACTCGGTTGCTATAACCAATCGGTATTTAGGGTTTGGTTTTTTAAATGGAAAAGTAAATTTGTGGGAACTAGACCAGATTGATAAACCCAAACCCGCGTCCTCATTCCAATTGGATACCCCAACCTCCGTGACCGCTCTTGCGATTTCACCAGATCAGCAGCAAATCGCTTACGGCGGTCAAGCCGGGAAAATCTATCTGCGTGACCTGAATGGTCAAAACAGCAAACAGCTTGCTGTTGGCGAAGGCTCCGCCCTAGATATAAAGTTCTCTCCGGACGGAGAAGAACTCGGGGTGGCGCTCACCAGCCGTCAAGTTCGCCGTTGGCAAGCCAAAGGAAACAACGACAGCCTAGCCAGCCTGGACGGATTCTATTCTTTTGTGAACACCCTGGAATATGACGAAGATAAGATAATCGTCGGCTGCTCGGATACTACCACCACCATTTGGGATCGTTCCGGGCGTAAACTCACCTCCCTGCCAGGACGAGAAATAGTCACTGCTGCCACCAAAGTTGGAGGACGTATTATTACTGGCAGCGTAGACGGTCAGCTCCGGCATTGGCCCAAATCAGTGCTGCCACTTATTAATGAAGGCGGATATCTAATTGATTCTCACACTGACCGAAAAAACTGGGTATTTGTTTCTCGGCGTTTAAAAACTCCCGCCCTTTTCAAAACCGAAAAAGATGGGTTACGGCGCATGAAAGATCCGGTTATGCCCTCCGGATTAAAATCGGCTACTCGCACCGAGATAGCCGAGGACGGTCAGTTTCTAGTTACCGGTACCCAATCTGGGGAACTATTAACTTGGCCATTAGGTAAAGACGGTGCTGGAAGCCCTATTGTTTCCAAAATTGGTGATGAATTCTTGGGGGAAATCCGCCTGTCTAGCGACCATAAAACCGCAGCGGTCGCCAAAGCAGATGAGCTGGGTGTTTACCTGCTTAACTGGGAGGGTACCGGCTGGAAACAGTACGGAGAACTGCCAGGACAGCATTATTTAATGCGGATTTTAGGTAATACGGGACTGCTGGCTACCGCTGCCGAGGATGCTTCTGTAGCGATATTTACTATGGATGCCACCCCTAAAAGGGTAGGTACTATCAAGACCGAATCCTTGGCTTCTGCCTTCTATTACGACGCTAAACGCCAATATTTATATGTGGGTGAATCCGGAGGACGAATTACGATTAATGATGTAAAAGATCCGGGGAAACCGCGGCTGGTAGCGCAGATACGAGGTTTGCAGGCTTCCGTCAATGAACTGGATATTACCCTGGACGAAAAATATCTATTTGGTATTTCCTCGGATAAAAAGCTTTGGGTTTGGAGTATTGATTCTCCGGAAAAGAATCTTTATCTTTCAGTCCAGATAAACCAGATTCCCTACGCTATCGCGGATACCCCCGCTGGTTACCTGATTGGTGGGGATAAAGGGATGGCTAATTTGTACCCCCATTCCATTTCGGAGGCACGCAAACAGGTTTGCAAGACGGTGGGTAAGGAAATTACCAGGCAGGAATGGAATGCGGTCGCCCCCGGAGTGCAACCGGTCTCTCCCTGTGGGAAACAAGAATAATAGCCTGGTTTATCGTCTTTAGCGGGCGCGGTATGGGGGATTGTTTCCTGTTGGTCTACCCCGGGGTGCGTGCCGGTATCGGTCATTCCTTCGGGTAAAAAGTATTGATAGCATTGTGGGGTAATCATGCGCTTTTGGGGTTTGCACCCAAAGTGAGGTTACAGTTAGAAAAGTAATAAGCAAGGAAGCCTAAGACCGAATAACTCGTTACCGAATCTCGCAGGAAAGACGCTTTAGGGCATAAACATTTTGCGTGAATGAAGTACCCGAGTGCCAGATAGCGAAGAATACTGGGGATATATGAAGATGAAGAAGTCTTTAGCGGCAGCTAGCGTAACTTTAGCGATGCTTTTGTCTGGTATCGGGGTAGGGGTTGCTGCCCCAGCCTGGGCTGAAACAGTCCCATCAGCACTGTCCGTACCGGCGCAGGTTAAAGCCAATACTCCGGAAAATACCGCTTCCCCAGCTAACGAGTCCTTAGCTGATTGGGAAAAACTACAGGCCAAACTGGCGCAAGAAAACCCTATTTCCTGGCTATTTACTGGTGATTCCATAACTCATGGCGCTAATACCAGTGAAGGTTTGCGGCGCTTCAGCGAGTATTTCAACTCGTATCTACATTCGACCCCCATTAATGGCATAGGACGCACTAACGATTTAGTAATGAATACCGGGGTGGCTAACTCTACTACCCGGTATTTGCGTCAAGCTTTCCAACAATCTGTCCTTGATAAAGGCGCTGACGTAGTCTTTTTGGCTTTGGGGATGAACGATTCGGTAAATGCCCCTGCCAAGGAACGGGTTGAACAAAATACTTACCGACAAAATCTCGAATACTTTATCGATCAGATTCGCGCCTCCGGTGCAATTCCGGTGTTGCAAACCCAAAACTATCCCACTGACGGGCGACACGCCTCTTTCGATACGTGGATGCAGACTGTCCGGGAGGTGGCAGCAGAAAAGAAAGTGATTCTGCTGGATGTCCAAAAATTCTGGCAAGCTGAGCACACGCCAGATAACTCTGACGGCTGGATGCAAGCCGATGGAGTACACCCCAGTGCGCAAGGCTATCTCGAGTGGGCGAAATTCCTGGTAAAACAGTTGAATATCTGGAATGAAAATTCAACGCTAGCCAATACTTCCAAAGCATACGTAGAGCGTTATGGAAGTCCCCTAACCGAGGTGCCAGTGACGCAAAACGTACCCGAAGCGTTAAACAAACAACCTCCACACCAGGCAAACCTGGTGTTCAATCACGCTCAGACCACCAGTGAATCTTGCACCCCGCAGATAAAAGATGACGAAGCCGCTCAGGTAGCACTCTTTGACAAACAGAACTTTACGGTGCGTTTCAAAGCCACCTCCACCCAGACCGGAACCCTTATTTCCTTTGCTGATAAGGACTCTAATCTGCAGCTGCGCCTCGATATTGCGGAGGGTGGAAAGTTTAAAGTTCAGCGTCAATTCAAAACCGGTAATCTTGACGGTTTCACGTTACAAAAACCCATCGTCGCTGACGGAAAATTCCATACTGTCAGCGTAAACATTACTGACGGTACTGCCGACTACTATCTTGATGGAGTAAAAGTACTGCCGTTGAAAGGTACGGGAGTTGGCGGCGCTAACGCCCTCACCTTAAATAACTTCTCGGTAGATTATGTAACCTTGTGCGCGGCGCGGGTGGGGACAAATCCCACTCCCGAGAGCTCATTTTCCGGAGTATTAGATTACGCAGCGGTTTCGAATCAGGTATTGAGCGAACAGCAAATAGCTAAACAGGCCGGTGCCCCTACGGTTAATTCGGTGATTTCTCCCTTTATCCATAATGGTAAGGGCACCCCCAACACCTGGGTATTTTTAGGTTCGGATACTATCTATGGGGGCGAGGGCGATATTTCCGCTAAATCCGCCACCGAAGTTTTTGACGAAGTGGTGAGCTGGGAATGTAACGGTAAAAGTTGTGACGCTAACCCTAGCGGGCTGCAGCTTGCCGCTCGCTCGCGTTTCGTAGTGAATTCGTCCTATCCGGGGCAGACCACCGCCAAAATGCTAGCCGCATATGACAGCCAGGTAAAACGTCATAAGCCACAGGTGCTATACCTCGTACCCGATGCGCTAAATCCCGCCGGGCAGCCCTATGAAACGCTTGACAGTTTTAAGAGCAATATCAAACAGCTGGTTGCCCAGGCCAAGGCAGACGGAATCCGCGTAGTGCTAGTTACGCCTGCTGAAGCCAGCGCCGAGGCCGACCAATACGCCGCGGAGATGTTACAGATAGCTGCCGACGAGGAAGTACCGGCAATTGCCGCCCACCAATACTTCCAAAAGCTGCAAGCAAAGAACACTAACTATAGTGACATTGTCGATGGTCAGGGCAGCCTGAACCATAAAGGGCAATTGCTGCTAGGCAAGTTCTTGCTGAAAGAATCGGGAATTCCCGCTCCCAATGGGCGCAGAATCGCCGCTTTGAACTACTATGACCCCGCAGCCAAACTGGTAACCCCTGCGGCTTCCTCAAATGTTGATGGCGCAGCTCAAGACCCGGTTAGCTGCAGCGTAAAGCCCTCTGGAATGGTAAAACTACAAGAGGGCGTGCGCTATACAGTGACTGTAAATGGTAAAGAAATATCCCCCCAAGCCAATGGGGCGTTCACCTATGATTACGGACAAACTCTGCGGATCAAAGCCGAAGCGGAAGCGGGATATGTCATTCCTGCTGGAGCGCAAACAATCTGGAGCTGGACTGCGCCGACTCGGGAAAAGTTGGATTGCGATAAACCTAAACCTCCGGTAGTAGATCCCAGCCAGCCCGGCAAACCCGGTGAGGGCGAGACTCCAGACCCCGGTGGCAACACTCCGAAACCAGGTACTGAGACTCCAAAACCGGAAGCTAGTGATAAACCAGCGGATAACCCTACCGGTAACCCCGGAAAGGCTCACCCGACTACGCCGGGTACGCCAGGTTCTATGGATAAGTCGAAGAATCGCCCTCAGCCCCAATCCTCCGCTAGCGACGTTACCGCAGGCAATCTTGCCCGCACCGGTGCTTCCCCCTGGGGGTATCTGTTTGCGGCCGCGTTATTTGCGGGTGCGGGGGTAGCGTTACGCTTTAAGCGCCTATGAAATCGCGCGCCGGCAAAACCGCTTTAGCCAAAAATCAATTAAAGAATCAGCGCCAACGCCTGTCTAGGTTTCCTAGAGGGAGGGCGGTTTATGTCGCTTTACTTATCGGGGTAGCGGTTTGCGCTCTGGTGGGGACTGTTATCTGGGCTGTGTGGATATCTCGCTCAGATACCGAAGCGAGAAATGAAAAACCCCAACTGCCAGGGGTGAGTATCGCCGGGCAAAAGGTGAGCGCTGCCGAGTTTAAATACGCCCTCTCAGAGGTTAAATCCCAGGTAATAGCTGATTGCGCCAGCGGAGAAAACTCTATTGGCGCTGACTTTTGGCAAAAAAATCAAGCTAAATGTACTCGCCTAAACGCTGCCCCCAGCGCTAACTCCGAGAACGAACGTAAACAGCTGGTACTGCAAAAAGCGTATTCGCGTGCCAGTAAAAAGTTTTGCGCGAGCGCCAGCAAACCGGCTGAATATGCTGCTTGCCTGGCTGTACATTTATTAGAAGGGCAGCACGCTGCCTATAGACAGGCGGTGCTAGGGGGACAAATGAACACCCCCACCTGGGAAGAGGTGCTGCAGTCTTGGCGAGAAGGGAGCACCCCTAGCGAGGCCGCAACCGCCGCGAGGAATCCGGCTTTCGAGGGCGAGCAACCAGAGTTATCGGTTTATCTTTCGAAATACGTCAGCGGTCTGCGCGACCAATATATTAATGCTGAACAAGCCCCCGGGATGGGGGTTAGCGACCGGCAGGTTAAAGATCACTATTTGGCCAACGCCTGGGATTTTGGTGAAGAAATTGCTAAGCTTTCCTCGGAAGAAGAAAAGTGGAAGATTATCTCACCCAGCGTCAAAGTTGATCTTCGTACCCAGATTTATTACGACTTGTTAGCTCGACAGGTTCAGGGTATGGAAACGGTGATAAATCAAGAAAGCGTAGTTGCTTTCGTTAAAGACACTTTCAGTAAATAGAGCTGGTTACCCAGCAGGCGATAGGGGAAAGATGAACCTGAAGAAACTTGCTAAAGCTACCGGTATCACAGTGCTTGCCACCAGTTTGGTTGCCCTGTCTCAGTTGCCGGCAGTGGCTGCCCCGGTGAAGGCGGAAATTATTCCTGCCACTACCTATTACGTGAGCGCAGCAGGTAATGACGCTAATGATGGAAAATCTGAGGCTAAACCCCTTAAGACCTTGGCGGCTGTCAATAAACTGACGCTGCACGCCGGTGACAAGATTCTGTTAAAACGCGGGGATGTCTTTAACAACCAGCATCTGTGTATCAGTGGCGATAAAGCCTTCAAGTTTAATGACGGCACTACCTGTGCCTACCAGGCAGATAGTGATGGAGCGCCCCTGGTGATTTCGGCATATGGCGAGGGCGATAAACCGGTAATTGCCGCCAATGGTCAGGGACAGTGGAAACTTGACTATGGTTTGACCTTGGGACACAGTCAGCATTATCTGGCTAAGGATGCGGTTTCTTCTACCGTAATGCTAAAAGACGCCGAAAATATCGAGCTTAGCGACCTAGAAATCACCAATAAACGGCTCGAAGATGGCAGCGGAAAAGAAAACGGGTGCGCCTATAACGATAACTGCGCCCTTGACCGCACCGGGATTGCCGGGATTGCGCAAAACCAGGGAACCTTAGATCATGTGGTGCTAAAGAACCTTTACGTCCATGATGTGAAAGGTAATATCTACAATAAACACAGCGTTAATGGTGCGATTTATTTCAGTTCCCTAATCGCCAGCGACCAGATGAAACCAGCGGCTGAACGTAAGACTCCGGGATTTAAGCCTGCCTTGGACAAACCCGAAAAAGGATATCCCCGGTTTAATGATTTACAGATTATCAATAACCGGGTAGAAAACTCCGGACGCTGGGGGATAGCCGCTGTTTACAGTGCTTACGCCAGCGTTGCCGTTGATGGTCGTATACAGATTCCTGGTGAAGTCATCACCAAGTATGGTTCCACAAATGTGGTAATCAGCAATAACTATATTAAGAATATTGGTGGTGACGCGATTACCGCCATGTACGGGTATAAGCCAGTAGTTGAAAGCAATGTAGCCACCGAGATTGCTACCCAGATGAACACTACCGATTATCTTTTTGCGAAAGATACTCCCGGAAAATTTGCTAAGACGGGAGGGCGCGTAGCCGCCTCCATCTGGCCGTGGAAATCAAAAGATGCCGTATTCCGCTTCAACGAGGGTTTCAATACCCAAAATGCCGATAAAGGTAACGGTGACGGAATGCCCTGGGATGCGGACTCAGGTGACGGTACCGTCTACGAGTACAACTATTCCGCCAATAACTCTGGGGGAACGGTGATGTTCTGCGGAGATCAGGCAGCAAACTCCACCTTCCGTTTCAATATTGCGCAAAATGATTCCCTCGGGGCGCTTTCACCAACTTTTTGGGATGGAGGCTATAGCGGAAAGTATCCGAATGCGCATGTTTACAACAATACTTTCTATTTGAAAGCAGGATCCTCGATTTTGCACCCTGCGCAAGCTCAGCAAGGAACGATGAAAGTAGAAAATAATATTTTCTACAATATGAGTGCCCAACCCCGCACTGAATCTTGGAATCCCCTAGGACATATCACCTGGGATCCAAAAGATATTGATGGGAATGCCAAGGTAACTTACTCCCATAACCTTTACTACAACTACGCTAACTATCCCGCTAGCGACCGCAATCCCGTAAAAGTAAGTAAAGGCAGCGCGGTACTGGCAGATCCGGGGAAAGCTCCCAGTGATGCTGCCACTGATATGAAAGCACGCCCCCACTATTTCCCCGGGTTAAGTTATGCCGAAGCGGATGCCAAGACCACGGTATTTGATGGTTACAAACTAGCCGCTAACTCGCCAGCAATTGGGAAAGGTAAAGAAATAGTTGACGATAACGGCTTTGCTTTAGGTACTGATTTCTTTGGACGCACTGCCAACCCATTTGATATTGGGGCAGTCTCTACCGATCAAAAACCACTCCCGCCAGCAACCGTTACCGATATTGCAAAACTGGTTAGCACCACCTATCAGGTAACTGACGGAGAAACCGTACCCAGCAAGAATGGTGCGTATAAAGCTGGAAATACTATTCACGTTCCCTCAACGGAAAAGAGTCCCAGCACGATTGCGGAAGTGCTCTCTAACCTGACTGTTGAGGGTAAAGCGCAAATAGTTGATGCTGCCGGTAACGCTCAGGCAGAGGACGCCCTGGTGGCAGCGGGAATGAAACTAAAGATTACCTCTTTAGATGGCAAAGTTACCAGCGAGTTCCCGCTGTCGATAGATAACGTGTATAGCTGGCTGGATGACTACACCCATAACGTGCAGGGAAATGTCTGGTTTGGGCAAAAGCAGACAGGCGCTAATGGTAAATGGGTAAATATCGATAAAGCTGACCCTGCATGGCCGAACTGGCAGGTAGACCAGTATTACGGGCCAGGTATTAACGGCGCCCAACTAGCTCCCGCCGACCGGAGCACTCTCTACGGTTTGCTTTCTGATTCCCCGACGTCTGCGGGCGCAACCGCAATGGCGTGGCGGGCTCCCAAGACCGGTTATATTACTTTCAAAGTAAAGGATGCGGCGGCAGGTAAACCTGCGGAACCATTCTTGCGTCAAGGCGATGCTACCGGCGGAACAGTCACCGTGAAACTGCTGGTTAATGGAAGTGAAAAACGTTCTTTGACTTTAGAAAAGAAAGAGATTCGCCCGGATGGCGAATTTAATTTCACCGCCAATGATGCGAATGCTATACGGGTTTCTAAAGGGGACTATGTGCGGGTAGTTGCTGAATCTACCGGAACGCCCGCCCAACCATCGATGTTCGTTAGCCCCACTATCACCTATATTGATCGCACAGTAGATACGGAAGTTATCCCCGTGAAACCGGGAACTGCTACCGGTGACCCTGATACTCCAACTCCGGGTCAAGATCCGCAAACCGATAAAGGATATGTGGAAGGTAAAGTTCCAGGATTTGCCCTGAGCCTGGCAGGAGACAAAGTTACCGCTAAAGTTACTTTACCGCAGGTTGAAGGTATCGAATATCTGGTTAATGGAGCCCCGTTAGCTGATAGCTATCCGGCTGGCCCCGTGGTGGTGACCCTAAAAGCGAAAGCCGGTTACAAGCTGGGAGAAAGCGCCACCACCGAATGGAAATTCACGGTGCCCGCCACCCCTGAATTTGCCAGTGACACTGGAAATCTTCAGATTCCCACCACTGTCGGCGTGAGCTATGACGCGCAAAATCAGACGGTGGCTCCCGGTAAATCGGTGACAGTTGCCGCTACCGCTAGTGATGATTATTCATTTGCGGCTACCCGCGCTGTGAAGTGGACATTTACCGCTGATCAGAAGGATGATCCTAAGCCAGGCACTGACCCCGAGAAACCGGGAACAGTTCCCTCTGACAATCCGACTCAGCCGGACAGCGGAACAGTCGCTGATGGGAAGCAGAAGAACCCCAACAAACCGACTACAGCGGTCAGACAGAATCGGGGTTCACTGGTTACTACTGGTAGCCTGGCAGGTATTGCAGCTTTCGCAGCTTTAACGCTCGGGGCTGCGGGAATGGCGATTGTTCGGCGACGCACTAAGGAGCAATAGCAATCGCGCTGAATACTTGACCTCTCAGAACGCCGGAGCGCTATTTGTCAATAATGATGAAATAATGAAGGCGTGAAGTCTCCGCAACCGCCTAAAAGTGTACAAAGAGAGAATACCCGCAAGCAGGGCTCTGCCTTCCGGTCAGTTTCTCCTTTGGTGCGCACCGCTAAGCGCAATCGGGGACGTTCCCCGATGGTTAAAGCGGCAAACCGGCGGGTCAAAGTAGGTTCACGCTTTTCGGTAACCGTGGGTAGCATCCTGGTGGTAGCCTCCATATTTTTGCTACTGGTGGGGGCGCCCTTGTTTGACCTGGTAAGCCAGCTGGAACAACGTAACAAGGTACATGCACAACTGGTGGCGGCGAAACAAGAAAACCGAGAACTGCATAAAGAATTAGAGTTGTGGGATAACTCAGACTATCTAACCCAGCAGGCGCGCGAGCGCCTCGGTTACGTAAAACCGGGTGAAACCCGCTATGCGGTGGTGGATCCCGGCAAAGACTATCAGGCACGCCAGGAAGCAAAACTAGAGAAACTGCCGGCTCGCCCCTGGTACTTAGAAGTAACCCACTCGGTGAAAATGGCGGGGCAAAGCACAGCCTCTAAAGAATCCTCGACTCAAACTCGTCCGCAACCCGCCCCAGGAGCCACCCCTCAACAAGAAACGGCAAAAAAGAAATGAGTTTTGAACTTGACGAAGCCACCCCTGCCGACCTGGAAACCTTATCTTCCCAGTTAGGGAGGGTTCCTCGGGGGGTAGTGGGAGTCGCTGCGCGCTGCGTATGCGGCCGGCCCGCGGTAGTGGCAACCGCTCCGCGCCTAGAGGATGGTTCTCCGTTTCCTACGACCCTGTATTTGACCCTCCCCAGCTTGGTGCGCGCCCTATCCACCTTGGAAGCCTCCGGGAAAATGGCTGACTATCAGCAATTACTGTCCGAGGATGAAGATGTCGCTAAGGCGTATCGCCGCGCTCACGTCTCCTATATCGAAGCTAGAAACGCCCTAGGCGAAGAAACTGGAATTGGGCAAGTCTCAGAAATCGCAGGCATCAGCGCAGGCGGAATGCCCGAACGGGTCAAATGCCTCCACGCCCTCGCTGCCCAAACCCTCGCTTGCGGCAAAAAAGTAAACCCCATCGGTGACTTAGCGCTAGCTGACCTGAAAGCAGCCGCCCTGTGGGACAGCGACCACTGCTACTGTGAATAGTCGCAGGTTTTCCCATCGATAATCGGGCGCGTCTAGGCATCGCTATCTCGGCAAGAAATACTTTCGACCCATAGTTTTCGTTCAACTCTCCTGTTAGTCAGGAATCTGAATCCGTGAAAATATAGGGCTATGGCATTAGTTGCAGGTATTGATTGTGGCACCAACTCGATTCGTTTAATCATTGCTCGCCGGGAGAATCCCAGCGAGCCGCTGACCGTTTTATCTCGAGAAATGCGGATAGTGCGCCTGGGGGAGGGGATCGATAAAACCGGGCAGTTCGCACCGGCAGCCCTAGAACGCACCTTTACCGCCACAGAAGAATACGCACAGATTATCGCCAAATATGGGGTGGACAAGATTCGTTTCGTTGCCACCTCCGCCAGCCGGGACGCGAAAAATCGGGAGGAGTTTTTCACCGGGATTAAGGAACGCCTAGGGGTAATCCCCGAGGTGGTTTCCGGAGACGAAGAAGCAACCCTATCCTTTTCGGGTGCTACCTCCTCCTTTAAAGACGAGGACGAGCCGGTACTGTTGGTAGATATCGGGGGCGGGTCTACCGAGTTTGTTTTAGGTCAACGCGGGCAGGTAATAGACACCATTTCCACCAATATGGGTTCGGTGCGTATATTTGAACGCTACCTGGCGCCGGTGATTGCCGAGGCTAAACGCGGGGATGGCTCCCTAGATCCCCGCCAGACTCCCGGCATGGCGAAAGCCCTAATAAAAGCCACTTCCGCCATTGATGAGCTGATAGATGAAGCAGATAAAAAACTAGGGTTAGACCGCGCTCGCACCCTGATTGGGGTGGCCGGAACGGTCACTACCATTACCGCCCACGCCCTCGGCTTAGAAGAATACCAGCCCGAAAAAATCCATGGCTCGCGGATAACGCCCGCGCAAATGCTGAGTTCCTGTAACTGGATGATGAATCAGCCGGTTACCGTGCGCGCTGCCCTGGGGTATATGCCCACCGGACGCGCCGATGTTATCGGCGCAGGTGCGCTGGTGTGGGCACGAATTATCGAACGGGTAAACGGGGAAATCGAACCGGACGGAAGCGGTTTGCAAGAAATAATAACTTCAGAAACCGATATTTTAGACGGTATCGCCCTGTCAATCTTGCCCTAGGGTTTTAGCTGGCCTCCTCCTATTAAGCAGTCGAGATAAAGGCTTAACAGACGAGGTGAGGGGCACTAAATCCAGGAGCTAAACCACATACGCCAACCCCAATGTGAATAGGGAATCGGCATCCCGCTAACTACCGGGTAGAAGAAAGCGGCGACCAATAAAATCACGATAACCAGAGCAATCCCCATGGAAACCGCGATATCTGGGGTGCGAAGCTTAGGGGGAACTAAACGGTCGCGGGCGGCTAAGACCGGTTGGGGAAGGGCGCGCAGCTGACCGAGTAGCAAACCAATCATATAGGTAACCGCGAGGGCTACAAATGGGGTTAATACCACCATATAGAACATGAAAATGGTGCGATACCAGTACAGGAGCCAGGGCGACCATAGTCCCAGGTAGCCGACCAGGATTACTCCCGCACGCCAGTCGCGGCGAACGAAGGTACAGTAAATAATCACTGCCAGGGCGATTACTCCCACCCACCACAGCATCGGGTTACCCAGCGAGGACATGGCTTCCACCGTGAAATCCCCATTATCGCCATGCGGTTTTTCAAACAGCATCGAGGTAGGGCGCTGATTAATCAGCCATTGCCACGGATAGGACTGGTAGGGGTGTTTACTGGTTACCCCAGTGTGGAACTTCATCACTTCACTCATATAGGTGAAGTAATCAGAAATAGGGTCTAACCAGGAAGAATGACCAGTAGCGGCTGCGGTTTTTCCATGTCCCCAAGCCTTGGGGTGAGCAAACCAGTTCCACCAGTTCGCAAAATATACAGCAATAGCTACCACAACTAATTGCCCAAAGGCGGGAAGCCCTCCGCGTACAATAGCTCCCAACCAAGCGCGACCTTTCCCGGTAACTGCCGGGTAATCCTTAGATAGCGCCAGGGGGTTTAACCGCAGCGCAGACAGTCGTAAAGATAAATCTCGAGCGAAAACGAAAAGCCCGCAAACTGCCAGCAGGTAAAGCCCGGACCATTTCACCGCGCACGCATACCCTAACCAAACTCCCGCCAGCACTAACCACCAGCGCACCCCTACCCGGTCATTACCTAGGTTTGCGCCTAAAAGATTACGGCTTAAACGCTCGCGTACCTGTTGCTGATCGTAGACCACACAAAGTACCCCAGCCAGGCAAAATGCGGCAAGAATTCCGTCGAGCAAACCCACCCGAGAAAGCGAAATTGCTACCCCATCAGTAGCGACAAACATTCCGGCAATCCCGGTCAAAATCCAAGAGTTAAATAATGCCCAAGCTAGGCGACACGTCAGATAAACCACTATTATCCCGCAAATAGCGGCCGCAATCCGCCAGCCGAAAGGATTAGACCAGCCAAAAATCTTCATCCCCAGCCCGATAATCCATTTACCCAGCGGAGGGTGGACTACGAAAGCGGGATCTGCGGAAAGGGTAGAAAAATCGCCGGCAATAAACTTTGTATCCGCCCCTTTAGGCCAGTTAGTTTCATAGCCAAAATGCCACAGGGAATAGGCATCTTTAACGTAGTAAGTTTCATCGAAAATCAGTTTGCGGGTCGAACCAAGACGCAGTAGTCGTAAAATTGCCCCTATTGCACAAACAATCACCGTAACTATCCAGGCGCGCTGAGCCTCGATTTCTTCATTCTTTCGCTGTCCACGCCATCCTCGCAGGTAAAGTCCCGGCAGTGAGGTGATAGCAGTCCAAAGGGGAGCTTTGGAACTCTTATCTTGTCCCCGGTTGGTGTTAGCTAAAACCTTTGTCACCGATACTGGCGGGGGCGGAGCGGGACGACCGGGCATTGCTTGCATATCTAGATATTAACCGGATAGGGCATAATTGTGAGAGTGCAACCTTTATCCTGGAACGCTGGCACTATTGTTTTAGCTGCCACCCCAATTGGTAATCTAGCCGATGCTACCCCCCGCCTGATTAGCGCCTTTGAACAGGCAGACCTGATTGCAGCCGAAGATACCCGCCGCACTGGGCTGCTGCGCGAGCGTCTGGGAGTAACTCGGCACGCCCCCCTAATTTCCTGTCATGAACACAATGAACAGGGCAAAGCCGAACAAATAGTTTCCCGCGCCGCAAATGGTCAGCGAGTTCTGTTGGTAACGGACGCGGGAATGCCTACGGTTTCTGACCCCGGATATGTGATTGTGCAGGTGGCGATAGCGCGCGGGGTGCCGCTGACAGTCCTGCCTGGCCCGTCTGCGCCGTTGCTTGCCCTCGCCCTCTCCGGGTTGCCTACGGATCGTTTTTGCTTTGAAGGGTTTTTGCCACGCAAACAAACTGCCCTAAGGCGGCGGTTAGAGGAGCTTTCTAGCGAGGAACGCACCATGATTTTCTTGGAATCTCCTCGACGTTTGGAAGTAACTTTGGAGGCACTGGCCCAGCTTTTTGGGGAAAAACGCTCCGCTGCGGTCTGCCGGGAACTCACCAAGATGCACGAGGACGTGTGGCGGGGCAGTCTTGGCGAACTTAAAGAAAAAGCAACAGAGGTGCGCGGAGAAATCGTGCTGGTGGTGGCAGGAGCCGCGCCGCGCACTCCCTTGACGCCTACGGAAGCAGTCAGGCTCATCCTTGACCGGGTAGAGGACGGCGAAAGACTAAAAGACGCCGCTAAAGCGGTAGCAGCCCAAAGTGGGCTCAGTTCCAAGGAACTTTATAATCAGGCGCTTGCGGAGCGAAAATAGCCAGGTCTTTAGGTATATTTTGCTTCCGGCAATGGGGCATTAGGATAGAGGTATGACTCATGTTTTATCCGCTGTTGCTTGGCCTTACGCCAACGGTCCGCGTCATATTGGACACGTAGCCGGTTTTGGCGTCCCCTCCGATGTTTTCAGCCGCTATATGCGAATGGCGGGACATGAGGTGCTAATGGTGTCGGGAACCGATGAACACGGTACCCCGATTTTGGTGCAGGCAGAGGCAGAGGGTATTTCACCCCAAGAACTCGCTGACCGCAATAACCGGCTAATCGTAGAGGATTTGGTGAATCTAGGGCTGTCCTATGACCTGTTCACCCGCACCACTACCGGCAATCATATTGCCGTTACCAAAGCCATGTTTGCGCAGGTGCGTGACAATGGCTACCTGATTGAAAAGCGAGCCATGGCCGCGATTAGTCCCTCCAATGGCCGGGCGCTACCTGACCGCTATATCGAAGGTACCTGCCCGCTGTGCGGAGCTGGCGGAGCCCGCGGAGATCAATGTGACAACTGCGGTAAACAGCTCGATCCCATCGATTTGATTGACCCGGTTTCAAAAATCAATGGGGAAACCCCCAAGTTTGAGGAAACCTCCCACTATTTCCTGGATTTGCCCGCGCTCGCGGACGCCCTCGGAAAATGGCTCGATGAACGCGAAGCCTCGGGAACTTGGCGACCTAACGTAATCCGCTTTTCCAAAAATATTCTGGCGGAAATTAAGCCGCGCGCTATGACCCGCGATATTGACTGGGGGATACCGGTTCCCGGTTGGGAAGACCAACCCAGCAAGCGCCTATATGTGTGGTTTGACGCAGTGGTGGGATATTTATCTGCCAGTATCGAGTGGGCGCGGCGCATCGGTCAGCCAGAACGTTGGCGGGAATGGTGGAATGACCCGCAGGCGCGTTCCTATTACTTTATGGGCAAAGACAATATCGTTTTCCACTCCCAGGTTTGGCCAGCGGAGCTACTCGGATATAACGGCGAGGGCGAGCGCGGCGGCGAGCCCGGTGAAATGGGGCGGCTCAACCTGCCCACCGAAGTGGTTTCTTCTGAATTTCTAACTATGGAGGGTAAAAAGTTCTCTACCTCTAAATCTGTGGTGATATATGTGCGGGATATGCTTTCGCGCTACCAGGCCGATGCCTTGCGCTATTTTATTTCCGCAGCTGGTCCCGAAAACCAGGATGCTGACTTTACCTGGGCAGAGTTCGTGCGCCGCACCAATGACGAATTGGTTGCTGCCTGGGGGAACTTGGTTAACCGCGTGGCTTCGATGATCCATAAACGAGTGGGAGCGATTCCGCAGCCTGGACAGTTACAACCCGAGGATAAACAGCTCTTAGACCAGGTTGAAGCCGGGTTTGCTGCGGTAGGACAGCTAATTGAAACCCATCGGCAAAAGGCAGCATTGCAGCAGATTATGCGGCTGGTTGCTTTAGCTAACCAATATGTGGCATCTACCGAGCCCTTCAAATTGAAAACCCCGGATACTCAGGAGCGCCTACACACGATATTATGGGTGTTGGCACAGGTTATTGCCGACCTGAACCTGATGTTTTCACCGTTCTTGCCGTCCTCGGCCAATGCTATCGACCGGGTATTTGGCGGGCAAGGGCAGATTGCCCCCATGCCTCGTATTGAAGAAGTAACTGATTTAGACCAAACTAGAGAAGATGGCTCAGATTTCAACTATCCCATTATTACGGGTGATTACGGTGATGTTCCGCAGTGGGGTAGACATGAGGTTAAGATTGGAAACACAGTTTCTAAACCTAAACCCGTGTTTGAGAAACTAGATTCTGAGATTATAGAAGAGGAACTAGCCAGACTGGCATAACTGAGGGGTAAAAGGAGAGGGACGTGGCTGGGTTTTGGCAACGCTTAAAAAGGCTCTTTCGAGGGTCTTCGGCTCGTGATGGCGAGCCCAATTCCTCCTTGCCTCTGGCTCTAGAGAGCGCCACTAAAGATACAAATAAACCGGAGCAGGAACGCAAAGTGTATGAATCCTCCGGGGTAGTGATTTTAGAAGATAACAGCGTCAGTGACGTGGAATCAAAACCTGTTTCTTCGTTCTCCTCTAGTGGCGCAGATTCCGCGTCCGCTCAGGAAAAACCTACAGAAACTACGTCAGAGGGTGGGGCTGGAGAAACCCCTAAATCCGCTGATACTGATTCCGCGGTGCCCCAGGAAGAATCCTCCCACGCTTCCTCGGACACAGAAAACTCAAGCTCCCAGTCACAGACAGAATCGGTCAGCGAGCCGAATCGTAAAATCCCGGTACATGGGGTGAAAACTGCGGATATTTGCGCAGCTAGTGCCGATGCTGTCTACGGGTCTCCCGCGATTGACCGCACTCCGGGCAGAAAACTAATTCTCGCTTTCGAAAAACGTATCCCCAATCAACGCTGCGAAGTGTGGTACACCCGCAGCAGTGACCACGGTATCAGCTGGGAAGAACCGCGAGTCCTATTTGACCAGGAAACATATACGGATTCGGGTGAGTGTTTCACATCCCCGCAGATTATTATTTCCCAGGTTACCGGGCGGGTTTTCGTTGCGGTAACTACGCGCACCGCTAAAGATGACTCCAAGAATCGGATTGCAGTAGCTTTCACCGATGACGAGGGCGATACCTGGCGTTACCGGGATTTGACTACCTTGGTTGATGGTGATCAAAACTGGGTTTCCCGGCGTACCGCCTATGGTCACGGTTTGCAGGTTCGTAACGGAGTTTGGACTGGCAGGCTCGCCTATGTGGCGATAGCTACTGATAGTGATGGCAGGCGAGGAGCGGTCGCAGTTTGCTCTGACGATCAGGGAATTTCCTGGTGGGCCGGTAAACTAGCTGGTGAAACCGTAGTGCAAGCTACTATTACCGAGCTAAATGACGGCAGTCTGGTATTGGGGTGTGTAGAGGAAACTGAAAGTGGATTTACCTTTAACGCTTACGGCTCCAAGGATGGCGGGCGTAGTTTCACCACCCAACTTGAACAAAAAGCGCTTGGCAGTGCGCTTCCGGCAGCGGTAGAACGAGCTTTCTATTCTGCCCCTGAACATACAGAACAGGCGCGAGTCATGCTATCAGTGGCGCGCAACCAAAACGGGCAGGGTACTGTGCGCTCCATGCTAGATTATGCTTCTGAGCTGCTGGGAATCGTGCCCTTTACCTCCCATCCAGTGAACGCGATAGATATCGTCTCCCTAGAAGATGTTCGTATCGTTGCGGTAGCCTACGAGACTGATTCCGGAATATCGGTATCGGTTCTCTGTATCGACACTTTGTCCCTTAAATATCTAGCAGTCGGCTGGAATGCCCGCGAGGAAGAACAAAACCAGGTTCTACGTCGCGCCGGTCTGCTAACTAGATAACTTTTCTCCGATAACCAGGTTTAATGATAGATTTTAACGCCCTTTTTTCTGCTGATACTCCCACGTCCCAAACCGTGCTACCCGGCGGGGTTTTTGCTGCTGGCAACGCTACGCCCGCCCCTGCCTCCAGCCCCGAAGACATAGTGAGCGGGTTAAATGAACCCCAACGCCAAGCGGTAGAGCACTATGGTCGCCCCCTGTTAGTAATGGCAGGAGCAGGCTCAGGAAAAACGCGGGTACTCACTCGACGTATCGCCTATTTGTTGGCTACTGACCGCGCACGTCCAGAACAGATATTAGCGATTACATTTACTAACAAGGCAGCCGCAGAAATGCGCGAACGGGTCAGCTCCCTAGTAGGAGAGCAAGCCGGGAAAATGTGGGTATCAACTTTTCACTCTGCCTGCGTGCGAATCTTACGGCGATATGCGGATGCTGCTGGTCTAAAATCCTCGTTCACTATTTATGACCAGGCGGATGCAACCCGTCTAGTGTCCATGATTTTGAAAGAAGCACAATTAGACCCCAAGCGTTTTCCGGCGAAAAAGATTCAAGGAAGAATCTCTGATTTGAAAAACTCGCTCATTGATCCGGACACTTATGTTAGTTCTGCTGGTCTAGGTGCTGATGCAGAAGTGGTAGCGAAAGTTTACCCCATCTATCAGCGTCGCCTTAAAGCCGCAAATGCCCTAGATTTCGATGATTTAATCATGCGTACGGTACAGTTGTTTCAGACGAATTCCCTGGTACAGGCGAGTTTTTGTCACCGTTTCCGTCACGTCCTGGTAGATGAGTATCAAGATACTAACCATGCCCAATATATTCTGGTGAAGCTACTGGCAGGAGTGTCCGGAGCAGCCGTAGATAACGCTGTTCAAGACGTTAATAGCGCCAGCGCTATCGGGCAAGTAACTCCGGCAGAACTGACCGTAGTAGGAGACTCTGACCAGTCTATATATGCTTTTCGCGGAGCAACCGTCCGTAATATTGAAGAGTTCGAGAAAGATTTCCCCGGAGCTACCACCGTCTACCTGGAACAAAATTATCGTTCCAGTGGAAATATTTTAGCGGCGGCGAACGCAGTTATTTCCCATAATAAGACTCGACACAAGAAGAGACTCTGGACTGCCTCAGGTGAGGGCGAAAAAGTGGGGGTCAGGGTATCCTCCGGTGACCGCGAAGAAGCTCTCGGTGTGGTTGAAGAAATCAATAAACTGGTTAGCGGTAAATATACCTATGGAGATATTGCGATTTTTTACCGGATTAACGCCCATTCGCGCCTCTTGGAAGAAACTTTGACCCACGCCGGTATTCCTTACCGGATTATTGGGGGCACCAAGTTCTATGAACGAAAAGAAATCAAAGACGCTATCGCTTATCTGCAGTTGGTGGCTAACCCCGACGATACGGTTTCTTTCTTCCGGGTGATTAACACTCCGAAACGTTCATTGGGAGACAAGGCACAGGACGCTCTCCAAGCCGCAGCGAATATTTATGATATTTCTCCTGGTAGGGCTGCCGCTTTGGTTTGGTTTCAAGAGTTAGGTGAGCAGTATCCCGAGCTGAGCCTCGACCCTAATCTGTCTGGTTTAAGCGAAACTGTTTCCAAAACTACGCAAGTTACCGGCTTACCGGCGCGGGCATGCACAAATATTGCCAAGTTTTGGGATTGCCTGGTTCAAGCCCGAAAGGCATATGTAGAAGGCGAACCATTAAAGGATATTTTACAAAAAGTGCTCACCGGCTCCGGTTATTTAGATTCGCTGCAAGCATCTAAAGATCCGCAGGACGGGGTACGCCTGGATAACCTCTCGGAGTTCTATAACGTGGCTTCCCAATTCAGTCAGGACGAACCTGAGGGTACTTTAGTGGATTTCTTAGAGCGGATTGCCCTGGTGGCCGATGCGGATCAACTGCCCGGTGACCAGCGAGGACAGGTTACTTTAATGACCGTACATATGGCGAAGGGCCTAGAGTTCCCGGTGGTGTTTGTGACGGGATTGGAGGAAGGAACTTTCCCACATTCTCGGGCTTTGGGAGAAGCTGCTGAGATGGCGGAGGAGCGCCGCCTAGCCTATGTGGCGATTACCCGTGCGCAGCAGAAAGTGTATTTGACTGCTGCCCATAACCGGCAAATGTGGGGTGAAAGTCGCTGGCAGCCGCTTTCTCCGTTCCTGCTAGATATGCCAAGCGATTTGCTAGATAAGCCGGAGCAGCTAACTAAGAACAATTCTCAGTTTGATTTTTCCTCAGCCAGTTCTGCCTGGGGTTTGGGTGATAGTTGGGGTAATACTTCCCGAGGACGTAGCGGTAGTTATGGCAATCGCGGCAGCAACTATGGTAAACAGCAAGGAGCTTCCAGGTATCGAGAGGACGAAGCTAGTACCCCGGCTTTTGGAGCGGGAGGTATCGGTAAGGTTACTCGTAGGCAGACGGGGAAGGTGAAGCGGTTGGGAACCGAGCTGGGGGCACGTACCGATGCAAATGCTTCAATTGGGAAAGCTGTGGGAGTGAGTACTGGAGATAGTGTCCGCCATGACAAGTTCGGGGAAGGCGTTGTGATTTCGATTGAGGGAAGCGGGCGTTCCAAGAGCGCAAAAGTGGAGTTTTCGGGGGGCGTAACTAAACGGTTACTGCTGCGTCTAGCGCCAATGGAGAAAATCTAGCTGACGGGAGCTGGGCGGTTATTCCTGGTCTTAATCAGTTGTCCTGAAAAATAATAGTGGGGGGTTGGGCACTTTGCCCAACCCCCCACTATTTTGGCTCTACCCGACCTCAAAGGGTTTGGTAAGCAAAAAGAGGTCTAGAGGATTCCCAGTTCCTTAACGGTAGCGATTTCCTCTTCAGCTGCCTTCGCGTTTGCTACGATATGCTGCTTGGTCTTTTCGGGGAGCTCCAGACCTTCCACTACCTGGTACTGTCCGTCTTTGCAAATGACGGGCATACCGTAGATGAGGCCTTCAGGAACCCCGTATTCGCCGTGAGAAGGACCGGCAATAGTGGTCCAGTCGCCCTCTGGCGTTCCCAAAGCCCAAGAATGCATATGGTCGATAGCCGCCGAAGCCGCCGAAGCCGCCGAAGAAGCACCCCGCGCCTCGATAATGGCAGCACCCCGCTTAGCTACGGTAGGTACGAAGTAGTCGTCCAACCAAGCCTCATCAACCAGTTCCGGAGCCGGCTTGCCGTCTACAGTAGCGAAGGTGAGGTCAGGGTATTGGTCAGCGGAGTGATTACCCCACACAATCATCTTCTTGATGTCTTTGACTGCCGCGCCGGTCTTTTCGGCTAGCTGGGAGATAGCGCGGTTGTGATCTAGGCGCATCATAGCGGTGAAACGCTCTGCCGGTACGTCCGGAGCGGACTTGCAAGCAATATAGGCGTTGGTGTTCGCCGGGTTTCCTACTACTAATACCCGAATGTCATCAGCTGCATGGTCGTTAATAGCTTTGCCTTGCGGACCGAAAATACCGCCATTAGCGGCCAAAAGGTCAGCGCGTTCCATACCTTTGCCGCGCGGACGTGCTCCAACTAGCAAACCATAGGAGCATCCCTCAAAAGCTTTATTAGCGTCGTCGTAAATATCTACCCCAGCAAGTAGCGGGAAGGCGGCATCGTTTAGTTCCATTGCGGTTCCCTCGGCAGCTTTAACTGCTTGCGGGATTTCTAGCAGGTTCAGTTTTACCGGCTGATTGGGGCCGAGCATAGCGCCAGAAGCAATACGGAATAGGAGGGCGTAGCCAATGTTACCGGCAGCACCAGTAACGGTTACGGTAACAGGTTTTTTGCAGCAACATTCTGCCATGTGATTCTCCTTTGATGAAAGGTTGTTATCTACCGACCGCGCGGTCGGTCAAGCCAAGTAGACTTATGATTCCACCCTAGCGCTTTAGAGTGCTATCTGCCACCATCAATGAATAAATGTCAGAACAAAGATGCAGATAGGGTCGCGCTTAAAGATTGCAAGATGTAGTTGGTATTCCCTGGTCTGGGATACCGATACTTTGGGTATTACCCTGATAGTTTTGTGGTTCCAACTACCTAGAGGAGTTATCACGGTAGAAAATAAGAACCTATTCGCTGCTGCCGGTAAAAACAGTATGTTCGTAAAGGAAAAAACGCAGGATTGTTCCTAGCACCAGACCGATAATGTTGGCAGAGATATTGTCTGCCAACAGAGAGGTAAAGCCTAGTAGATAGTGGCTTACTCCCAAGCAGATAACGGCGGGAAGCATCCCTAAACCGTTCACTACTACGAAACCCATGAACTCTTGTAGCGGATTTTTTGTACGTTTATGGCGGAACGTCCAGTACCGATTCACTATCCAAGAAAAAACGGTAGCCGCCCCGGCAGCTAGAATCTTGGAGGTAAGGGGATGGGAAGAAAAAACACCTAGCATCAACAGGTTGAATATTGAAATATCCACCAGATAGTTCATTCCTCCAACCAGGCAGAACTTAATAATACGAACCAGGCGACCAGGGGCGCGAAAATAGCTTAATACTTTTTGCACAACTAAAAGTTAAAGGCGTGAATAAACCGGGGTTAGCTGTGCGGTACGCTGGTTCGAAAGTCTGTCTGTACGGCGACCGTCAGCTAACTGACCCTGCGCCCAGTTGCCAAGACAACGCATATCGTTTTGTTTGTTCAGCATACAGGTGAAAGTGCTGCCCATAAACAAGGTGGAACGCTCACCCGGTTTCATATAAGAATCTAATCCGCTGACACTAGGAGCAGCTCCAATGAGCTGAGTGTCAGTTAGACCTACACGGGAAGTTAGAGGAATGTTTGACCCGAGTTGTCCAAAATCGTTACGTCCCCAACAGTAGGTGCTGCCGCCAGTAGTAACGGCACAAGCCCCGTAATTCCCTAAGTAAACTTGTCCGACCTGGGGTAGAGCACTCACCAGTTCCGGCTGTGAAACCGCACCTCTCGCCATGACATTTCCGGGTTTGCCAGCCTGTCCATCAGTATTGACCCCCCAACAATAAAGCCGTTTACTCTCGGCGATAGCGCAGGAGTAATCACCGGCTGCCCGCAGGGAGGTGAACTTCATATCTGATACCCGAGTGGGGCGCAGCTGATAGCCAAGAGTTAGGAGATCATTGCGAGCATCAAAACGGGAATTGACCCCCCAGCAATACACGGTGGAATCTTGCCTGAGGGCGCAGGTGTGGTCATTGCCGGTAGCGACCTCTTTTACTTCGGTCATTACCGCGACTGGTTTGAGCTGGTTGCCGATGTTGGTACTGTTGCCAATCTGAGCCATGTCATTAGCTCCCCAGCAGGTCAGTACCCCGGAGTTGGAAAGAGCGCAGGTATGGCGTCCTCCCACAGAAATTTGTGCCGTATCTGCGGGTAAGGAGCTAACTCGGAGAGGATTAAAAGAACCAGAAAGTTCATTTCGGGGACGAACCTGTCCTAGTTGCCCATAAGCATTATCGCCCCAGCAGTAAACATAGCTGTCGGTGCCAAGAGCACAGGTGTGCTCCCTGCCCGTGGCAATCTGCGTGAACTTCACTGGCTGATTCGCTATTGTTTGCGGAATAATAGCGGGTTGGCGCGTGATTGGAATACCTAGCTGACCAGATTCATTAACCCCCCAACAGCGTGCCGTGCCATCGGTGCGCAGCCCACAGGCAAAGGAACCCGAAGCAGAGGCGCGTCGTAAATCTTGAGCAACCCCCACTGGCTGTACCGTGTCGGAGGGGGATTGGGTGGGGTTAAAAGTTGGAACTGGGGACGGTCCGGGTTGAACCGGGCGGAGAGAAAGGATGATGCGCGGCCCGTTAAAGGTAGGGGTAGGTGAAGGACCGGGCATTACCGGTTCGTATTCGGAGGAGGAATCGGTGGTGGTAGTGGCGGTAGTAGGTTGCGGGTTCACCGGTGTCAAGGTTAGTTCATAGGTAGGTTTGGTCGATCCCGCAATTGAGGTGGTGGGGGAAATAATTAATGCTCCCAGGATGATTAGCAGTGCCAGTATGGCTAAGGCTGCCTGTACTGCAATACGGCGCTTAGACGTGGCATCGCGCATCCGAAATCACCTCCCGCCCTGCCGCAGGTATAATCCAACTAACCTGAGTATATTCTAACTTATTATTAACGAACTTTAAAGTCTGAAATCTGGATAATCTTTCCTCGTTTGTGGCAAACTTTTGTATTTCGGTAACGGCTAACGTCATCTGCGGTAGTCTGTAGCTATGAGTATTTTAGTTACGGGAGGTGCCGGCTATATTGGCGCCCATGTGGTTCGTCTCTTACAGCAACGCGGAGAAAAGGTAGTAGTCGTTGATGACCTTTCCTACGGTAGTCCTACCCGGATTGGGGACGCGAAACTGGTACAACTTGATGTTGCCAGCTCCGGGGCTCGTAAGGTTTTATTCCAAACTCTCATTGACGAGGACGTCACGGCAGTTATCCATTTTGCTGCGCGTAAACAGGTGGGGGAATCGGTAGAAAAACCCATGTGGTACTACCAGCAGAACGTTGGGGGACTGGCCAATATGATGTCCGCTATGCGTGATGCCGGAGTTCGGCAAATGATTTTCTCGTCCTCAGCGGCAGTCTATGGGCAGCCAGATGTACCAGTGGTGCCGGAAGAACTTGCCGGTAAACCCATCAATCCCTATGGGGAAACCAAATTGATTGGGGAATGGATGATGGCGGACTGTGAACGCGCCTGGGGGCTGCGTTGGATTGGTTTGCGCTACTTTAATGTTGCTGGATCCGGCTGGGACGATTTGGGCGATCCTGCCCGACTTAACCTAATCCCGATGGTGCTTGAACGCCTGGCAAAGGGCAAACACCCAGCTATCTTTGGTAGTGATTATGACACTCCTGATGGTACGTGCGTGCGCGACTATATCCACGTAAAAGACCTGGCTGAAGCACATTTACATGCTCTTGATTATGTCGCTTCCGGTCAAGAGATGGAACACCATACTTTCAATGTGGGGACTGGGCAAGGTACTTCCGTAAAAGAAATTGTAGAGGGATTGCGACAGGTTACCGGGATTGATTTCCAAGCCGATGAGCAGCCTCGCCGCGCCGGGGATCCTGCTCAGCTAATCGGGGATACTACCCGGATTCGCGTTGACTTGGATTGGAAAGCAGAATACGGAGTCAAGGAGATTCTTGAATCTGCCTGGAGTGCTTGGCAGGCAGGTCCAGATAAAATTGAAGGACTATAAACAGCAAATATAGTCCCGTTCTCTATCTTTTCCGGGGTTGATAGGAATACTTTCTATCAACCCCGGAAAAATTTTTTTCTTCTACGCTTGTAGTGTTTGAAGATACCAATGATTTGGGATTCTAAGGTACTGCAGATTTGGGGCTAATGTCAGAATGGGTATTAGCCCCAAATTTTCTAAATCTCGACTACTTAAACGATCTCTTTGGTGTTTTCAGTGATGATAACAGGTAGGAAATCTTCTATATCTTAAAACCTAAGGATTTCCGGTAGAGATTTCGCGCCGTCACGATTAGCTTCCGATTGTCTCAGAATCAAGAATTATCTTCTATCTAGTTGTATGAAAAGCAAACTATCGTATTAAATCTGTGTGTTTTAAGAAAGATAATTGCAAAAAATCGCACCTAATATGGCTCGAAACTGAGTTATTTCTTAGCAGATTGATGCGAAAATGACGGTGAATGCAACGTGGCATTGGAAAAACCTAATCACTAAGGAGTGATGATGAAAAAGATAGCGAAACTTGCAACAGTTTGTGCACTAGCTCTAACCGTAGGCGGGTTAAGTGGATGTAGCAGTGGGGGTAGTACCTCAAAAGGCAATGATTCAGAGATACTTGTATGGAGTCAGGTTACTGGCCCCGATGCGAAGGCGGCAAAAACTACTTTCGACGCTTATAACAAGACTAATCCGCGCGTAAAAGTAAAGATGCTAACGATGAAGAAAGACACCTTTAACGCGAAGCTAGCTACTACCGCTCGTAGCGGAAAGGATGTTCCTGATATAGCTTGGGTGGCTTCCGAGGAAGTTCCTTCCTGGCAGAGTCAGGGTATTTTGGAAACTTGGGATGAGCTCATTAAAGGTACAAAACTAAGAAATGATGCTTACTTGCCTGCCGCCTGGAAAGCAGGTCAGGTTGAGAACTCCCAATATGGCATTCCGGGAACCATGGGAACCTGGGTTATGTATTACAACAAGGATTTAGTTAAAAAATATGTACCAGGGGCAATGGATGACGGTATTGCCACTTTTGAAGAAATTGAAAAAGCTGGTGCTGCCGCAAAAGCGGATGGTATTTATTCATACTCTAACTCCTGGCCATTCCAAAACTACGACAATCTTTATCTCCAAATGGGCGGTAAATGGACAGATGGTAGCGGCAGCATCTCGGTTGATAACCAGACTTCCACCAAAGTTTTTGAGGAGCTAAAAAAGCTTAATGAAGTGGGTTATATGGTTCCAAACGGTAAAGAAGCAATCAAGCTATTCATGAACGGTAAGCTGATTTTTATGCCAGAGGGTACATGGCAACTCTCCACAGTTAAAGATGCTAGCTTCGATTGGGGAGAAACAACCGTTCCCCAGTGGAATCCAGAGAACCTGGTTCAATGTTCAGGCGCTGACCAATACGTGATCGTTAAAAATAAAAATGGACGATCAGAACAGAAACAAAAGGGCATGGTCGCTTTTATGGAATGGTTGCAGTCTAACCAACTAGAAATGCTTAAGTCAGGGGTCAATCCCTCGGCCAAAGCCATGTTAGATAATCCGGAATATGCAAGTATGCCGCAATCTTTCTTGCTAAAACAGGAGAAAATTGCCAAAGCTGTGCAGGTAATCAATACTCCTGGACTCAGCTACGTAAACACCGAGATTGATGCGAGAGCATGGGACATGATTACCGGTAAAGCCGAGATTAAACAAACAATGCAGCAAATACAGAAAATTGCTGAGCAAAAGATGAAGAAATGACGCTTATACCTGTTTGTCGGGTGGACTTCAAGTAAGCTCACCCGACAAACAAGCAATAAAACAGGTCAATAGATAAATAGGTTTATATTTATGAAATCCGAACTAAGCAGGTGTAAGAGCAATATGCTTAATGGACTATGGGCGGCTCTGTTCGTAGGACCACATAGCATTTTATTTATATTATTCTTTTTGATTCCGGTCCTATATGGAATCTACGCGTCATTTACTGACTGGTCTCTGTTTGATAATCCCAGCTGGGCGGGAATTGCTAACTATAAAGAGCTCCTATTCGATAGTAATTCTATATTTCACGAACAACTGGTTAAGGGGCTATCCGCTACGCTAGTTTTCGTTATATTTACAGTGCCGCTTTGCATAGTAGTTCCTCTGATGCTTGCGTTTATGCTGCAAACACAAAAAAGATTAAAAAAGATTTTTCAAGCAGTTTTCTATATTCCCTCCATGTTTGCAGTATCAGCTGTCATGCTAATTTTTGCATTCTTGTTAAGTCGTTCTTATGGCCCGCTCTCCCAATGGTTTGGTGTTGATGTTAATGTTACTCAAACACAGCCTTACGCTTGGATTGTATTGATATTAGTTACTGTATGGTGGTGTATAGGGCAAAACCTGATAATTTACATTGCTGCTCTAGGTGGAGTGTCGCAAGAACAAATTGATGCGGCTAGAATTGATGGAGCATCAAATCTACGTATACTTCGCCAAATTCAACTTCCCAGTATCCAGCTACCAATGCTTTTCACAGTTATCACGACCACCGTTCTGCAGTTTAATGTATACGGTCAACCTCTAATGCTGACAAATGGTGGTCCGAATGAATCCACGAAGGTTCTACTTATGAGCATTCAACAGAATGCGTTTGGATCCGGAGTGCCGGTTGCAGGAATGGCATCAGCGATGGCAACGATATTAGGTCTAGTTATTATCCTGGTTTCCGCAGTCGAGCTCATCATTTTAAGACTCTGTCAAAAGTAGGTAAATCATGAAGTTTAAAACCGTTGAAAAACTCTTCGCGGGAGTTGTGCTTCTAGCTCTTTCTGTCCTATGGATTATTCCTGTAGTTTGGGCATTTTTTACTTCATTTAAATCAAAAAATGAAATTATTTCTAGTGGTTTTAGTCTGATTCCAAATAAATTTACTCTTGCTAACTATATCGAGCTACTAGGTTCCAATGAGCAGACTCCTGTATTAACTTGGTTCGTCAATTCATTAATAATCTCAGTGGGTCAAACTCTCTTGGTATTAATAGTAGTTTCGTTGGCTGCTTACGGTTATACTCGAGTTAATTTTAAAGGTAGGGATGTACTTTTCTTATTCTTGCTATCGACTATGATGTTTCCGTCCGTCCTTAGCTTAATTCCCAATTATAAAATTGTAGACACTTTAGGACTGTTGAATTCTCCTCTAGCCGTGATATTGCCAGGTGCAGCAGGCGTATATAACGTTTTTCTTGTTCACCAGTTTGCCAAAGCGATACCTGATGAGCTCGATGAGGCCGCTAGGATAGATGGAGCAAATCATCTGCAAGTTTATTGGCATGTAATCATGCCGCTATTAAAACCTGCGCTAACAGTAGTGGCATTATTTACTTTTACGGCAGCTTGGAATGACTTTTTATGGCCATCAATCGTGCTTACTGATGTAGAGAGTATGGCTATAACCCCTGGGTTACAGCTATTGCAAGGACAATATGAGACCTATCCGGGAATCTCTACTGCTGGAGCATTGGTAGCCCTGCTACCAATGCTAGGCATATTCATTTTTGCTCAGAAATATTTTATGGAAGCGCTGCATATGACTAGCGGCATTAAATAAATAGGAGAAATCCCTTGAACTACTTACGCAATGAATACCCTCGTCCGCAATTTGAAAGAGAAAACTGGATAAACCTAAATGGTGTTTGGAACTTCTGCTTTGATGACGAAGATAAAGGATTGCAGCAACGCTGGTATCTTTCAAACCAGCCTTTTGATAGGAAAATAAATGTACCTTTTGTGTATGAGAGTGAACTAAGCGGTATTAACTGTCAAGATCGACATGACATTATCTGGTATAAACGGGAATTTGAGCTTCCCGAGTTATCTCCGCAAGAGAATTTGATTCTTCATTTTGGAGCAGTTGACTATCAAGCAAAGGTGTTTCTTAACGGACAACTAGTTAAGGAACATACTGGAGGTGAAACCCCATTTTCAGTCAATATCACTCCGTTCCTTAAGGAAGAGACCTCTCAAAGTCTCTGTCTACGAGTCTATGATCCGCTGGAAAATCAGGAGATACCAAGGGGAAAGCAGTTTTGGGAGTCCTGTTCTAAGGGAATTTGGTACACCCGCAGCAGTGGGATTTGGCAAACGGTATGGATGGAAGTGGTAGAACATCAACATATCGAATCCCTAGGGATGAAACCTGATGTGGATAAGGGCTCTGTCGAGCTTTCTATTGGGTTAAAAAACCAGAATAAAAATAACTGGATAGATTTAAGAATCTATTACCGCGACCTATTGGTGACAGAAACTCGCACCAGGTGTATCGAAAATAGGCTAAAGATAACCGTTGATATTGTGCAGTCTGATATTTTCAAGACAGGATTCCACGGTCCTGAGGAGTACATTTGGAGTCCGGAATATCCTAATCTGTTTTCGGTCGAACTAACCCTGATAGATTCTGATTCACAACGTGAACGAGATTTTATAAAAAGCTATTTTGGAATGCGTAAAATTCATTCTGAAAATGGAATCATATATTTGAACAATAAACCTTACTATCAAAAACTTATCCTTGACCAGGGATATTGGCCTAAGAGTTTACTGACTGCGCCTAGCGACGCAGACTATCGACAGGATATTACTCTCGCCAAACAGATGGGATTTAACGGATGTCGCAAACATCAAAAACTAGAAGATCCTCGGTTTCTTTATTGGGCGGACAAGCTGGGGTATCTGGTATGGGAAGAATGCTCTTCTACCCCCCTGTTTACCACACAATCACAAATTGCTATCCTTGATTCTTGGAAAGAAACGTACCTGCGAGACCGCAATCATCCGTGTATCGTTGCGTGGGTTCCGTTAAATGAAAGCTGGGGAGTGCCGAATATTCATGCTGACGAGAGTCAGCAGCATTGGGCTCAGAGTTTGTACCATTTTTTACACTCGCTCGACAACACTCGTTTAGTTAGTTCTAATGATGGATGGGATCAGACCATCACTGATATCTGCGCAATTCACAATTATCGATTTGGTAGAAGCGTAGTCGATTCCGAATTTACGGATTTTCGCGAGAATCTAGAATCGAAAGAAACGCTGGTTTCACAGTTAATCAGTGGACGTCCAGTGTATGCTAATGGATTCGACTACAAAGGGGAGCCCATTCTTATCACGGAATGTGGTGGTATCGGATTTGCCACTGATCAGGCTTCGGATTGGAGTTACCTCAATGTATCTTCCGACTCAGATTTCCTATCGGCTTATCGTAGACTTATCTCGGCTCTTTATTCCTCCAAGGATGTTCAGGGATTTTGCTACACCCAGCTAACAGATGTCGAGCAAGAAGTAAATGGGTTACTAACCTATGACCGTAAGCCCAAATTTGATTTGGAGAAACTACGCGAGATTAACGCAAATAACAAGCTGTACAGTTAAAATCTCTAGAGTTAATAATCAGTCGCATAGAGCCTGGAGAGCGTCGGATATGGAACTTCGTTTGGACGATGAATCTCTGGTGGTCTACCGGGCTCTAGCTTCTGATTCACGCTTGAGCATCCTGAAAAAGTTATCTCAGGAGCCGGCAACTGCCAGTGAGTTAGCGAAAAGTCTGCATCTTAGTAAAACAACTCTATCTAGACATCTAAGCCAATTACGGCAAGCAGGATTGGTTCAAGTAAAAGATGATACGAACAATAGGGATCGGCGACGAAAGCTAGTTTACTTGACTGTGGATTCCGCTGAAATAGTTTTTCCTTCAAAAATATATCTACCGTTCGAACGGGTTACCCAGAAGACTCCAGTTGGGTACTATTCAGATTTCCAAGTTGAACCAACCTGTGGTCTAGCCAGTCGAAATGATGTCATAGGAGTGATTGATGATCCTCGTAGCTTCACCTATAACGAGCGAATAAGAGCTGAACTGCTTTGGTTTTCATCTGGGTTTGTATTGTACCGTCTACAAAACCCTTTAGAGCCAAGTCACCGGCCGGAAATGCTTGATATTTCAATCGAGATATGTAGCGAATACCCTGGCTCTAATAATGAGTGGAAAAGTGACATCTTGTTTATAATCAACGATGTAGAAGTGGGAACATGGACCGCGCCTGGTAATTTCTCCGACGTCCGCGGGGTATTGACACCCTCTTGGTGGAAATCAAACTTAAGCCAATACGGAACCCTAATCCATCTAAGAATCAATTACGAAGACAGCTCAGTAAATGGTAAGAAAATATCTGCCTGCACTCTAAACGATTTGCGTTTACACTCATCCCCGTTTTTATCTATAAAAATAGCTAGTAAACCTAGCTCTCCTAACCAAGGGGGAGTAACTATTTTTGGTAAGCATTTCGGCAATCACGCTCAGGATATCGTAACTACCTTGTATTATTCGAAACCTAAAGATGCAAAAAACCAATAGCGCTATTTGAACTGGTGATATTGATTAGGCTGTAAAGTACCCTGTTGGAAGGATTTCCAAAAAGATGGGGATTTATTGGGGTCGAGCTGTACCATCGCCCCATGTCCTCCCTTGTAATAAGCCAATTTGGAAATCGGGGGAGCTCCGGTCAAGTTATTACTTGTCGCACTGCGATACGTGAGCATTAGCTTCCCCAATGCCCACAAACCGGAATCATTATCGGTAGTCAGGTTCTGAGCACCCACATTAGCCAGGTCGCGCTGCTTAAAGGGATTGACAAAAGTAGAAGTAGTAACAAGAGAACTTGACAGTTTAGAAAGCACCTGTCGCTGCCGTTCTGCCCTGCCAATATCACCCTTGGGGTCTTGATGTCGCATCCGGGAAAACGCAAGTGAGGTAGCGCCATCTGCTTGATGACACCCGCTTTTCCACTTTAAACCAGAATCATGATCATCAACGTCATAATCAAGGCATAACTCTACGCCTCCCACAGCATCTACCAGCTGAGTAACCGCTCCCATAGTGACCTCAAGATAGTGGTCAATTTTTACTCCGCTCAGCTCTTCCACCGTCTTTACCAGCAATTTTGGACCACCAAAAGCATAGGAGGCATTCAATTTATTTAGACCGTGTCCGGGAATATTAACTGCGCTGTCGCGGGGGAGAGACACTACCTCGGCGGTAGAGTTCACCTTGCGCACCAGCATAATGGAATCAGTACGTGCGCCTTTCGTTGCATCACTAACGCCGCCATCAGCCCCGTTTGAACGTTTATCAGACCCGGCTATTAACCAGGTTTCGCCCTCGCCACTAGAACGATTCGAGAGGGCATCTACCCGGTTTAACTGGGAATCCACTAGGTAGCAAAGGTAAAAAGGCCAGGTAATAACGAAAACTAGGAGCAACACGGCGACTGTTGCGATAATTCTTTTAGCTCCGATTCTAGAGCTCCTGGTTTTGCGTCTTTTCGGGCTGGGAATCGGTTCTAACTGACCGCGTTTTTCCGGAACCGAGCGGTTTTGTGGGACCTCCGACAAGCTATTTTGGCTCATTATACGGGTGGGAACCGGAGTGTTTCTACCCGCAAAACGTGAGGTCGAAGCATTTTGGGTAGGTAATTTTGTCGCTGGTGGGAACGCGGGCGCAGCATTTTGGGAATCAGAATTTCTAAGACGCTTAGAAATAGCGGGACGCGAGACAGGTTTGAAAGAGGGAGGAAAAGAACGGTCATCTTGCCCGGTTTCATTTTTCGCTAAGGCAGCGGGATTGCCAGCTACCCCTGGACGGGGCCGGCGTTGTTGCGGGGAATAGGAGGGCGGAGAATCTGACTGCGTGAGGCGGCGTGACCTTTTAGGCGGGGGAAAAGACTGTGGGGGATTATTCTGACTCAAGGTATTCTCTCCCTAATCGGTATCCAGATTTAATTATTAATTTCCGGCTTCACATTTTCGTTGTAGTTGCGCTAACTCTTCGGGAGTAATACCGATGTTAGGTGATTTACTGTCCTGTTTACCGCTTGAACTAGATTTAGAGCTTCTAGGATTTTTGCTAGGAGTAGTGGAAGCCGATTCGGTAGCCGTACTCGAAGGTTCTTTGCTAGATGGAGCTGTCTCATTTGCTGAAATAGTGTAGACCTTGTTATTCCCATCGCGAACTTGGATACCAGATGGCAGCGAGGTGTCTTTCTTAAAGGCCTCCCAAATAGGGCGGGTTTCGTTTTCTTTAACTACCACTCGGTTTGGGTCTGAAGGAGCAGGATAGGTTGGTAGGGTAACGAAGCGCAAATTATCTGGCTTAATAGACTGCAACGACCATCCTAATCCCCCCAACTCGGTAGTTGAAGATAAGCCTTCCGATACGGTTAGGGAAGCTAAACCACTACCTAGAAAACCATAAAGTTGATTTAAAGAAGTGAGAATGTTTTTGTTCAAAGCCGTGCGCGCCATTATTCCCATAAGTTGCTGCTGACGCTGGATTCGATGTAAATCAGAACCATCTGAACCTTTAACGCCATGCCTTACCCTGGCATATTCCAATGCTTGTTTTCCATCGAAATGCTTGCATCCAGGTTTTAAATCTAAACCAGTGTTGGGGTCTTTAATCTCGGTGGGGATATAGATGTTTATCCCTCCAAGCGCGTTAATCATGGAAGCGAAGCCGCTGAAGTCTACCAAGATGGATTCATCAACTTTTAAACCGGTTAATTGTTCAACAGTTTTCCAGGTGCAAGCCACTGCGGTAGCGCGATTCCCTCCCTGAAAACCTATGGAATAAGCCCAGTTAAATTGAGCTTTTCGAGGTTTGGATAGCGAATTGTCTGCGAGTTTGCATCGAGGGATATTAACCAGCAGATCTCTGGGGATTGATACTACTTCTACTCGCGACCTGTCAGCTGAAATATGCATAAGCATGGTGGTGTCAGAACGTTCGGTGGGGTCGTTGCCGCCTCCGAGTTCTTTGTTTTCCTTCCCATCTCTAGTATCTGAGCCAATCACCAGCAGGTTAATAGGTTTTCCGCTATAAGAATCTGGAGGGTTTCGATTAAGGACTTTAGCGACGGTTATCGTAGATGTTCGATTGGAGAGGTCGCTATAGATGAGAGTTGCGGCTGTAACGGCAAAGGAAACTGCTAGTACAACCGCCACCGATAGAAAGCGCTTTAGCTTGCTGGGGCGTGGGGGATTAATTGCGTGCCCTATACGTCCGCAGTAAACCGCGGGATTCTTCTTGTGCGAACTCACGTGAGCTACTCTATCTTGTTCGCAGCGAATTGTAACGATTTGGATAAGGAGTTAGGGAAGTTGCCAGTCAATAGGGCTAGCTCCCATTTGCTGTAGCAAAGAATTGGTGCGCGAAAATGGTCGAGAACCAAAGAATCCACGGGAGGCGGATAGAGGCGAAGGGTGTGGGGACTGAATGGTGGGGGTGTCGCCAAGAGCGGGAGCTAAGGATTGTGCCTGTTTGCCCCAAAGGATGGCTACCAGAGGACGATTGCGTTTTATCAGAGCCGAAAGTGCCTGGTCTGTTACCTCTTCCCAGCCGCGTCCCTGGTGGGAACCAGCCTGATTAGGAATCACCGTCAGCACCCTGTTTAGCAGCATTACTCCTCGCTCAGCCCAAGGGCGCAAATCTCCCGATGTTGGATAGGCGCATCCTAAATCATCGTGCAGTTCCCGAAAGATGTTATTTAATGATTTAGGAATGGGTACTCCTGGTTTTACCGAAAACGAAAGTCCCATCGCATTTCCAGGAGTGGGGTACGGATCTTGCCCTACGATTAGCACTTTTACCTGGTCTAGCGGGTAAGTGAATGCGCGGAAAATATCCGCGCCAGCCGGTAGATAATTGTTACCTTCTTTGCGCAGCATTTGACCCATTTCGGTAATTTTAGGGGCTGCTGGCTGCATGGCTGAGGCCCAGGAGGGGTGCATAATGTTTTCCAGGTTGCTACTCATGCTGCTACTTTACCCTGTGTACGCACATAAACCATGAGGGACAAATCTACTTTATCGGCGTGGCAGGTGCGAGGCGATTGTGATGATGCAGCTAAGGTTAGGCATGTGAGCAAACAAGAGTTTCCGCCAGACGAATTTGATGCCATGAGCGAGATAGGTCCATCGGGTGCACATCGACGTCCTGTAAGACGTTGGCATGCCCTTTTGCCGATTTTAATCGTGTTAGTTCTCGGACCGGCGTTGGCTTGGGGTGGGGTAGCGCTTTTGAAAACTACTGGCAAAATCAGTGATAGTACTACCACAACTTCTCCTGCTCCTAGTGCAACTGTGTCTACTCCCACTACTGCTCCTACGAAAATCGCTAAACCTGAGGATAGTGCTTCTCCGGGTTCTTCTGATGATTCGCAGTCCCCAGCTCCTGCGGCTAATAAGGAAAAAGTGCGAGTGCGGGTACTTAACGCTTCCAAACGTTCCGGATGGGCAAAGGAAATCGCTGATAAGCTGCAATCTGGCGGTTTTACCAATCCGGTGGCTACCAATTCTAAGGCTCGCGGTTTAGATGGTTCTACGGTGCTTTATAACGGTGACGAATATAAAGCTGCCGCGCAGGAAGCTGCACAACTTGCGGGGATTTCTATAGTTAAAAATGCTAAAGAAGGTGGCTACCAAATCGGAGATTCCGATATTGCTATCTATTTGATTGACTAGCGGGATATTCCTTATCTTTGCGGTCGCTGTTGGCTTAGGCTGTCTGTTTTCTCTCTTAGGATATTTTGCGCCGTTTCGTGTCTAAAGTTTGCACTTGACCTAGGAGAGTGCCAGAATCATATTTAGCACTCGAACCTAGAGAGTGATAAAACCAAGCTCTTGGTGAGGGGGCGAGACTTCGAGACAGGATCGGAGCCTCGTCCTCGTCCGTCGCGGGCATCAAGGCTGGGCGAAAGATCTAACCGCGTGGCGCAATAGCGTCGCGATGGAGGGAATAGAAGCATATGAGCAAGATTATTGCTTTTGATGAGGAAGCTCGCCGGGGAATGGAGCGGGGGCTAAACACCCTGGCTGACACGGTGAAAGTAACGCTGGGACCGCGTGGTCGTAACGTAGTCTTGGAAAAGAAGTGGGGAGCTCCCACGATTACCAAAGACGGGGTTTCGGTAGCTAAAGAAATCGATTTGGAAGATCCTTACGAAAAGATTGGCGCCGAACTGGTTAAAGAGGTCGCTAAGAAGACCGATGATGTAGCTGGTGACGGTACTACTACCGCTACTGTATTGGCTCAGGCGCTAGTGCGCGAGGGTCTGCGTAACGTGGTTGCGGGGGCGAATCCGATTGCTCTTAAGCGTGGCATTGACAAATCTGTTGAGGCGGTTGTCGATCAACTACACGCCGATGCCAAGGAAGTTGAAACTCGTGACGAGATTGCAGCTACCGCTTCTATATCGGCTAATGACCCTGAAATCGGGGCTTTGATTGCTGATGCCATGGAAAAGGTAGGCAATGAAGGTGTTATCACTGTTGAGGATTCCAACTCATTCGGTACTCACCTGGAAGTCACCGAGGGTATGCGTTTCGATAAGGGCTACATCTCTGGTTACTTTGTAACCGATGCGGATCGTCAGGAAGCTGTTCTGGAAGATCCCTACATCCTGCTGGTGGAATCGAAAGTTTCCCAGATTAAGGATTTGTTGCCGCTGCTGGAAAAGGTAATGGCTACAGGCAAACCGCTGCTGATTATTGCGGAGGACGTGGACGGGGAAGCTCTGACCACTCTAGTTTTGAATAAGATTCGCGGTACTTTCAAGGCTGCTGCCGTTAAGGCTCCGGGCTTTGGCGATCGTCGCAAGGCCATGTTGCAGGATATGGCGATTTTGACTGGCGGTCAGGTAATCTCCGAGACCGTGGGGCTAACCCTGGAAAATGCCGAGCTAGATATGCTGGGCAAGGCTCGCAAAGTGGTTGTTACCAAGGATGAAACCACTATTGTTGAGGGCGCAGGCGCTAGCGAAGATATCGAGGCTCGCGTAAAGCAGATTCGCCAAGAAATCGAGAACACCGAGTCTGATTACGATCGCGAGAAACTGCAAGAACGCTTGGCTAAACTGGCCGGCGGAGTAGCGGTTATCAAGTCCGGTGCCGCCACTGAAGTTGAGATGAAAGAGCGTAAGCACCGGATCGAGGACGCAGTTCGCAACGCTAAAGCCGCGGTTGAAGAAGGTATCGTAGCTGGTGGCGGGGTTGCTCTGCTGCAGTCCGGTCTGAAAGCTTTGGACAGCTTAAAGCTAGAGGGCGACGAAGAAACTGGCGCTTCCATCGTTCGGGTTGCGCTTTCTTCTCCGATGCGTCAAATCGCAGAGAATGCTGGTTTGGAAGGCTCAGTTGTGGCAGAAAAGGTTAAGAACCTGCCAGCTGGCGAGGGTCTAAATGCCGCTACTGGCGAGTATGAAGATCTACTCAAGAGCAATATTGCTGACCCGGTTAAGGTTACTCGTTCCGCTTTGCAGAATGCAGCTTCGATTGCCGGTATGTTCTTGACCACCGAAGCGGTAGTAGCTGACAAGCCGGAGCCTCCGGCTGCACCTGGTGGTGACGATGCCGCTGCCGCGGGTATGGGTGGAATGTACTAAACCATACTCTGGCGGTTTTGCGACTTGGTTGCAAAACTAACCTGATGCTAAAAGGTGGGGGCGAACCAAATGGTTCGCCCCCACCTTTTCTATCCATTTTGGGGTGCATACGAGAAAATAGGGCTAATGCCCATTTCCGGCTCCATTTTCAGGTTAATACCTCAATCAACCCGCGGTTAGGTCTTAACCGGCAAACATAGCGGCTGCGCCACTTTCAGCATCTTCATAGCTGGCGGATGCTGCTTGAAGTGCTTGCCCGATAGAATCTAATGCTGATTCCATCTGAGCCTGTGCGGCGCGCCAACGCGCCGCACAGTCGGCAAAAGAACTGGCGGCTAGTCCGGTCCAAGATCCTTGCAGGGACTGTACCTGAGCCATCATGGCGGCGGCATCGGTGCGCAGTTGTCCCGCAATTGCGGCTGCCTGAGCGCCGGCTGCCGATACTTGCCCAGAATCTACATTGAACTGTGCCATCTTGGTTTCTCCTTAAAATAGCTGATTGATTGGCTGTCGCCCTCAATCTAGACCCTGACTAGACCGAAAAACACCTGCGCGATAATAATTTTAGGAAATCGCATCATTATCTGTTCCTGGGGACAAGCTAGTAACGGGGTTTGCGGAAGTTCATAGGAGTAGCAATCGGAAAATAAAATACCTGTTTATCCCCAATCCTGGGAGAACAGAAAGGCAGCTCCTAGAATTCGGTCAGTGAATCCTCGTCGTCCGCTGAAGAATACATTGTCTCTTCTGCCTCTTCATCAGTGGAAATAGTTGGATTCTCCTCCTCTTCAACTTCTTCCACAGTTTCCGCGCGCCGGTAATCACTATTTTTTATCTCGGTTTTACGCATTGTGATAGTGGAAAACTGATCTGCCACATTTTCCATCGAGGAAAGAACATTTTCGCCATCACTGTTAGCGCTTGCCTCTTGTAGCTGCAAAGCTCGCCCTTCAAGTGACTTTCTTTCAGTAGCCGATATTTTCGGCGCGAGGTTAGTCGGTGAAACTGGTCTTGCATCCTTAGATAAAATCGAGCGGCGAACCGTCGTTCGGCTTGCAGCCGCCTTAATTACCACCGTCTCTGAAGTATCAGCTGCCCGCGTTTTTTCCTTAGATTTGGGTTTAGCAACCGGTTTATCTTTCCCAGCCGGTGTTCCCGGAATAAGCGCTGATAACTTCGCATACTCGCCCTCTAAGTTCTGTCTAGCTGCATGCTCATTGCCGCTGCCTAAAGGGGAATGAAAAATTGATTCTCGCGCAAGCAACTTAGAAACGAAAGAGCGACGCAAACGGGCATAGCGCAAAGGCTCCATCGTTTCCATCTCTGCTCTCATTAACTGGCAATAGCCTCGATAATCCTGAGGAGAAGCCCCGAAGTAAGAAATAGCGGCGTCCACGAAAACGCAGGCATCTAAATCATCTACCGGAGGGGTTATCCCCTCAAGCATTAAAATCAGTTCTCCAACCCGAATCGCTAGCTCTTTTGGCAAGCCCAGTTGCTCTAGGCGGCGCACCGCATAATCGGCAGAAGCAGGATAGTTCTCGTAGTCAGTGGTGTTCTTTAGCTGGGTTTGCGACTGGGTAATTACCCCGTGATACCAGGCTGCAACGGTTAAAACTGCTGGTTGCTGTGAAGTGTTGGTAAAGTGATCCAAACTGGTTAATAAACGAATCAGGTGAGACTTGGTGTGAAACTGTCGCCCGGATGATTGCCACATTTCAAGGAGATTATCTGCTTCTTTACGCAGTAAATCGTCATCGGTAATCCCCAGTTCGCGCATAGCTTTGACGAATCCCGTCTGTAGCCAAGATGGTGCACCTGGCATAACCTTCGTACCCCCGATGTTTTAATGTTGCAGTGGTTATCCTACGGCGAAAATTACAAGAGAAAAAATGCGCTCTACAGAACCCGGTTGCTAACTGCAAAAATGGGTGAGAGTTAGCGGTTTATATTTCTGCAAACTTTTACTCCGATTTCTTTCCGGATGTTTTCTTGAAAACCTTTCCTGATTTTTGGCTTAGTTCCGGCCTTCCCTGTCCTTTAGGGGCGATAGCGGGGAAAGAAACCCTGATGGTTAGCCCTCCGCCAGGAGTTTCTACTGCCTTAGCTTCACCGCCATGCACAGCCGCGATGGCGGAAACAATCGATAGCCCCAGTCCGGTTCCTCCGGTTTCTCTAGAACGCGACCCATCACGACGGTAAAAGCGTCCAAAGATTTCTTCTAGTTCGTCGCTGGGTACGCCCTCGCCGTGATCGCGAATCTCCAAGACGGCTTCACCTTGGTTGATTCCCGCTAAAATCTCTACCGGCACCTCAGGTGAAGTGTAACGGTCGATATTGCCAATCAGATTGGTCATTACCTGGGTTAGCTGATTTGGGTCAGCTAACACCAACGCCGTTTTACCCTCGTCTAACAGCAAAGGTTCGCCATCTAGGTGTTGTAAACGGATATCCCGACTGGGGGATAGGGCTGATAGATCCAAGGCTCCGGCGGCAGCTATCTGATATAAATCCACTGCCTCCATCTTTATTTTTCGTCCCTCATCTAGACGTGCCAGTTTTAGTAAATCTTCAACTAGCACCCCCATTCTGGTGGCCTCAGAAGAAATCCTCCCCATCACTTCATCAACTCGTTCGGGGGGAACCCCACCCATTTGGTAAAGCTCTCCGTAGCCACGCAAAGCAGCTAGCGGGGTGCGAAGCTCATGGGAAGCGTCAGACACGAACTGACGAATTTTCTTCTCGTTTCGCTGCTGGGTGACAATAGTTTCTTCTATCCTTGACAGCATGAAGTTCAGCGCTGAAGCTAGCGACAAGACTTCTCCGGCGTGTACTTGCGACAAATCTATACGTTCATGCAGGTCGCCAGAGGCGATTTTTCCGGCAACTTCCTCCATTTGGCGCAGAGGACGCAGCGAAACTTGTACCAGTACGTAGGCTAGAACTCCCCCAACTAAAATAATGATTACCGAAGCTCCCAACACGTTAATCCCGGTAGCGGTAACAGTTTGGGTCACGGTTTGCAGAGGTAGAGCTACAATTAGCGTTCCCGCTATCTTCAAATCGGAAGCGCCATGCATAGGGAGCATAATCGCTCGCCAGGAAGAGGAACCCTCGCCGGCTATGGTAAAGGGTTTTTCCCATTCAATACTGCGTGATTTCTCTATTGCTTCTAGGGCTTTACGGTCAGGACGCTCTTTGTCTTGACCGGTAATAGCGGAGGTAGCTTCCGCTACTTCACCTTTGTAATTAACCCTAACAAAATAGTTTGTAGGTTGATTAGCTTGAAAACTGCCGTTTCCTAATAAATCCACCAAATCGTTGGTTTTTATCCGGGAGGCAGTAGATTTCAGATTAGAATCGATTTGCGCGGTTAAATGCGAGTGCAATATTCCCAACATTGCCGCCCCGGTTCCGCCCAGTCCTCCAGCCAGTAGCGCCATAATAACTAGCACTAAACGCCAGGTGAGCGGAATGCGTTGCCAATAAGTGCCTTTTGAAGTCGCCTCTTTGTGAACGGTTTCGGTCTTCCGTTTGCGTTCGCGGTATCTCTGGCTGATTTTTAGACGCTGCGGGAGATTCATTAGTGCTTTCCGGCGCGAATCATATACCCGATACCTCGGCGGGTAGTGATAATGTCCCCGCAAGATCCGGGCACATCCAGTTTGCGGCGCAGATAGGAAATATAGGATTCTACAATGGCGGCCTCGCCATTCCAATCGTATTCCCACACATGGTCAAGGATTTGAGTCTTTGAAACCACCCGTCCCTCGTTAATCATCAGATAGCGCAGCAGCTTGAACTCGGTAGGGGACAGGTCAATAACCTGATCTGCTCGGCGAACCTCATGTGCGTCCTCGTCTAAGGCAATGTCAGCCACTCTAATAACCGCATCTTCGCTGGCAACTCCCCGGGTGCGTCGCAAAATAGCGTTAATCCGGGCGACTACTTCCTCTAGTCCGAAAGGTTTGGTTACATAATCATCCCCGCCTACGGTCAGACCCTGAACTTTATCGCTCATATCGTCTTTCGCGGTCAGAAAAAGAATGGGGGTGGTGAAGCCGTTTTCGCGCAGGCGGCGGGTGACGGTGAAGCCATCTACATCGGGCAACATTACATCTAGAACAATCAAATCCGGGTCGGTAGATTCTGCTTGCTTTATAGCTTCAGAGCCATCAGCGGCAGTGAATACTTCAAATCCGGTATAGCGCAAGGAAGAAGCTAGTAGGTCGCGAATATTAGGTTCGTCATCAACAACTAGCAAACGAGCGGTATCTTTAGCAGTCATGGAGTAATGATCCCTGAAAAAACTGGATGTTAGCTGAATGGGATCTGGTAACTTTATGGACGGTATTTTAGTGAATCTGAGTGTTATTCCCCTGCTTTGACAGGTAGAATCAAAGAAGTAAATGTCAGGAAAACTTGAGGGAACATAGCGTGAACGAAATAAAAGAACCGCTGGTAGTGCATGACAGGCGGACGCTAGGGCGAGCAACGCAAAACAGCGGAATTGTGGGGCTTGTCTGTAGCCGCGGCGATTTTCATCCAGGTCACCAGGCAGCATTTGTCGAAGCGGCATCGCGGGTAGACACCCTGGTGGTTTCGGTCTACACCGATCCGGTGGAACCGGCTTTTGAAACCACCTCCGATATTATTAGCTCCGCAGATTTGCAGGTGGCTGCAAATGCCGGGGTGGATATTATTTTTGCTCCCTCAACTGAAGCTTTTTACCCCTTTGGGGCTGCGCAAACTCTTCTTAATCCCGGTCAGGTTCTTAATCGTTTCGAGGGTACAAACAGCCGCGAGCAAATGCTGAGGCGTTTAACTCAGCTGGTAAAAATGGTGGGAATTGTGCGCCCCGATAAGGTTTTTATCGGTCAGTGTGATGCTCAATTCTTAGCTTGTGTGCGGCAAGTGGTACGTGACTTGGATATTCAGGTCACGATTGAAGTTGTCCCCACCTTTAGGGATTTAGATGGGGTGGTGGTTTCTCGTGAAATCCAGGGGATTTCCGGTGTGCAGCGTGAGGGGGCTATCGGTTTCGCGAAGGCTCTATTTGCCGGGGTACGACAAGCGGCTGCTTCGGGCTCTGGTAGCGAGGTCTTAGCTGCTTGTCGCCAGGGGCTCTCCGCTTGTGGGGCTGAAATCGAATACCTTGATTTGGTCGATCCGATTTCCTTTGATACTTGGACGGGAGAAGGTCCTAGTACCGCTTGCCTGATTGCAGCGGCAAAAATAGACGGTATGCGCCTTTGTGACAATCAGCTAGTGGTACTTTCACGTCCTTAACTGCCAGCAGTGGGTACAGGATTGAACCTATTTACCGCTCACAGCTAACATGGAATACGTGAGTGAAACTAAAACCCAAAGTGTACCTGAACAGATTCGTATCCGCGCTGAAAAACGTCAGCGCCTGATTGATGATGGACGTAACCCCTATCCCATCTCGGTTCCCATCACCCATACCCTCAGTCAGGTGCGCGAACAATACCCGAACCTAGCGGCTGGGGAAGAAACTGAAGACTTTGTGGGGGTCGCCGGGAGGGTAGTGTTTTCCCGCAATACCGGTAAGCTCTGCTTCGTGACCTTGCAGCAAGGCGATGGTACTCGCCTGCAAGCTATGCTTTCTGCCGCCCAAGTGGGTAAAGATTCCCTTAGTGATTACAAAACTGATGTAGACCTGGGAGATCACCTGTTTGTCTACGGGCGGGTGATTGCTTCTAAACGCGGGGAACTGTCGGTAATGGCGCAGCCCGGAGAGGACGGACAACCCGCCTGGCAACTCACGGCCAAGTCTTTGCGTCCGCTGCCGAAAACTTTCAAAACCGAGGACGGACAAGAGGTTTCTCTTTCTGAAGACCAGCGAGTACGTCACCGCGAATTGGATATGATTACCCGCGAAGCAGCCCGGGAAATGGTGCGTACTCGCGCACAGGTAGTTGCTTCTTTACGTGCCACTTTATCCGGGCAGGACTTTATCGAGGTGGAAACCCCGATGTTGCAGACCCTGCACGGTGGGGCAGCTGCGCGTCCTTTCATCACTCACATGAATGCCTATGACACTGACCTCTACCTGCGAATCGCTCCGGAATTGTTCTTAAAGCGTTGCCTAGTGGGTGGGATTGATAGGGTTTTTGAAATCAACCGCAATTTCCGTAACGAGGGCGCAGATTCCTCGCACTCCCCTGAGTTCACCATGCTAGAGGCCTACCAGGCATATGGGAACTATCGCCAGATTGCCGACCTTACCCGCCAGCTGGTGCAAAACGCAGCCCAGGCTGCCCTGGGAACTACCGTTGCCACTTTGCCAAACGGGGAATCCTATGACCTGGGGGGACAGTGGGAATGGATTGACCTCTACGGCTCACTATCAGAGGCGTTGGGACAAGAAATCTCTCCGCGCACTCCTCGGGAAGAATTGGTGAAACTGGCCAAGGAACGGGAGATTGAAGTCGAAAAATTCTATTCTCCCGGCAAAATCGTGGAGCTGCTATGGGAAGAGGAAGTAGGCGACGACCTCTATGCCCCCACTTTCGTAGCGGACTTCCCCGAAGACACTTCCCCACTGGTTAAATCCCATCCCGAAAAACCCGGACAGGTGCAAAAATGGGATTTGTATGTGCGCGGATTCGAGCTGGCTACCGGCTATTCGGAACTGAACGATCCGGTAATCCAGCGAGAACGTTTTGAAGCACAATCCCTAGATGCCGCTAACGGAGACCCAGAGGCTATGCAAGTAGATGAAGAGTTCTTGCAGGCAATCGAAGCGGGAATGCCGCCAGCTGGGGGCATGGGAATGGGGCTTGACCGTCTGCTGATGGCAATTACTGGTCTGGGTATTCGCGAAACCATCACTTTCCCGCTGGTAAAGCGAATTTAGGTTACCGCTCACGCCGTAAGTCCTGGCGCGTCCTCCTAAGTATTTATTCAAGTAACCCAGGAAAGGGGAATAATAATGCCGGTGAAAACTACCCATGTGGGTTCACTGCCCCGCACCCCGGAGCTACTTGCAGCCAATACCCAGCTGGCATCCGGGCAAATAACCGAGCAACAGTTCCAAGAAATCCTCGAACGCGCTAGCGCCGAAGTAGTTACCAAGCAACGCGAAATTGGGATAGATATCGTTAATGAGGGCGAATACGGACATCAAACCTCAGGTGCGGTTGATTATGGAGCTTGGTGGAACTATTCATTTTCCCGCCTGGGGGGACTTACTCAAACGAACGAGGATCGCTGGGCAGATTCTTCGGTAATCCGTTCCGAGCCGGGAAAAATTCGGCTGACTACTTTTACCGATAGGCGTGACCGTAACCTTTTCCGCGAAGCCTATGAGGATCCAGATTCGGGGGTGCTGGGTAAGCGTAATTCGGTTGGCAATCCGGTGATTACCGCTCCGCTCACCTATACTGGTGCTGACGCTGCCCGCCGGGATGTAAATATGCTGCTTAAAGGGCTACAAGCTAATGGCGTAGATGCTTCCTCTGGTTTTATGGCTGCCCTTTCGCCCGGCTCATGTGCTCGAATTAAAAATCAGTATTACCGCAGCGATGAGGAAGTGGTCTGGGCATGTGCAGATGCGATGCGGCAAGAATATAAAATCATCACTGATGCGGGACTGACGGTACAGATCGATGATCCCTCTATCGCGGAATCCTGGGATCAGATTAACCCAGAGCCTTCCCTTGAGGACTATAAAAAGTTTATCGGGGTTCGCATAGAGGCTCTGAACTGGGCATTAAAGGATATTCCTACCGAACTTACTCGTTTCCACGTGTGTTGGGGTTCTTGGCACGGGCCGCACACTACCGATATTCCCTTTGCCGATATTGTGGAGGACGTGCTGCGGGTAGATACGAGGGGCTACAGTTTCGAGGCTTCCTCTCCGCGCCATGCCCATGAATGGCGCATCTGGTACGAATACCAGTTGCCGGCAGACAAGGTGCTAATCCCCGGGGTGGTATGCCATTCTACTAATGTGGTTGAGCATCCGCAGCTGGTAGCCGATAGGTTATCGCGCTATGTGGCGGCAGTTGGTCCGGAGCGGGTAATCGCTTCTACTGACTGCGGTCTGGGCGGGCGATTGCATTCTTCTATCGCCTGGGCGAAACTACAGTCGCTGGTGGCTGGGGCCAAACTGGTTTAGGTCAGGAAAGGTTCCTACATTGCTGAGGCTTTCCGGGGCTTTTAAGGATTACGCTTGGGGTTCTACCAGTGCTATCAGTGACTTTACCGGGATTGATTTTGGGGGTAAGCAGGTAGCGGAACTTTGGTTCGGTGCTCACGATAGAGCGCAGACTTTGGCGGGAGGTCGCCCGCTCTCAGAACATATTTCCGCTGACCCTGCCGGAATTTTAGGTAAGGACGTGGCGGCGCGCTTTGATGAGCACCTTCCGTTTCTATTGAAAATTATTGCTCCCGAGCAGCCATTATCTTTGCAGGTACATCCCGGTAAGGAACTGGCAGAGGCTGGTTTTCAAGCGGAAGAAGAAGCCGGTATTCCCTTAAATAGTCCAAGGCGGAACTATCGCGATCGTAACCATAAGCCAGAAATGATTTTTGCGCTTACCTCTTTTGAGGCTTTCGCCGGTTTTCGCGCTCCTCGCCGCGCGATGGAGGTCTTAGATAATCTAAACGCACCCTTAGCGCGAGAATTGCTAGAAATCCTGCGAGCCCACCCCGGTTATCGCGGTTTGCGGGCGGCGGCGCGCAAACTATTAGCCCCCTTAGATGAGGAACGTCGTCTCCAAATCGAAGCAGTAATCACCGCTTGTCAAGATCGCTTAGATAGGGGCACTTCCCCCTCGCTGAGGGTAGACCGCCAGGCTCTCGCCCTCGCGCGTACCTATCCAGGCGACCCCGGCGCGGTGCTATCTTTGCTGCTGAACCCGGTCACTCTACAGGCAGGGGAGGCGCTATTTATCCCTACCGGCGCGGTACATGCCTACGTTTCCGGTTTAGGTATCGAGATAATGTCCTCTTCGGACAACGTGTTGCGCGCCGGGCTAACTCCGAAACATATTGATGCAGGTGAGGCTTTGCGGTGTATGGATTTTCATGGCGCGCCCCCGGTGCGGATTGCCCCGGAAATGAATGGGCGGGGCACTGGGATTTACTATGCTCCGGTGGATGATTTTGAACTTTCAGTGTCCAAGATTATTGGCGGGGAATGGATTCCAATTCCCGGTCGTGGCCCGCGAATTTTGCTGGGGGTTTCCGGCGAATTGGAAGTGGGAGCTGGAGGGTCTACTGAGGTTATCCACAGAGGTCAGGCTGTTTTTGTTGCTGATTCTGAGGGCGTGATGAGGGCGCGCGGGAACGGAACGCTAGCACAGGCGGGGGTGCCGTAATAAACCTGATTTAGCTAGCTAGGGTTAATTGAGTCAAACTGTGGTGAAATCCGGTAAGAGTTTTTTAGTGCATCATTATCCAATAATTAATACAATTAAAAAGCAGGTAGATTGGGGTTTGGTGCTTAAGTGTCTGCTTTTGGGAACTAAAAATCTATATCATTATTTCTAAGTGACTTCCCCGAATGACACGCATGTAGTTTATACTCTTGTAGAGAAAGCTATTTTTGCGAGGAGTACAGTATGTGGAACATATTCGGCGAGGGTCCCATCTCGTCTAATCCGCTCTCCTGGCAAATTGGGCAGGATGACCAAGGTCCCCTCTCCTGGCAGGAACAAGCACTATGTGCCCAAACCGACCCCGAAGCGTTCTTTCCTGAAAAAGGTGGCTCTACTCGGGAAGCTAAAGCGGTTTGTGAGCTTTGCGAAGTTCGTGATGAATGCCTAAGTTATGCCTTAGAGAACGATGAACGCTTCGGAATCTGGGGCGGTCTGTCAGAACGAGAACGGCGCAGACTGCGGCGCAATGTAGGTTAGTGCAGTGGCTATTGCCTCTGCTAGCTTCGATAACTATCAGCCCCCCAGTGTCCAAGTTTTTTTGGTAACCCGGGGACTTACTCCCTACCTGCAACAATCCCTAAAAGCCTTACAGCGTTCGCGGTATCCATTAGATTCTATAGTGGTAGTAGATACTGATCCTGCCACCGTCCTTAGCCCCGCTGATTTACGTCCCTACGCGCCCTTACAATACACCCAGGTGAAAGCGAAAAATCTGGGACAAGCAGTGAGTGCTGCCCGAGCAGATAACCTAGCAGCAGTAGATTATCTATGGCTTCTTCACGATGATTCTGCTCCGGACCCAGCTTGTCTGGGAGAACTTGTCCAGGCATTCGAGAACTCTACCACCTTGGGGATTGCCGGTCCTAAAGCGCTTGATTGGGATAAACCCGATACCCTTGCCTCGGTAGGTATCCACGCTACCCGCAGCGGCAAACGTCTCTCTCTGTTCGATTCAGGTGAACTTGACCAGGGACAATACGATTCAATCAGTGACGTCCTGTCCGTAGGCAGTGCCGGAATGCTAATAAAAGCCCAACTTTGGGATCGTTTGCGCGCCAGTAGCCCTCTACTCAGTCCTTTCACGGAAGCTCTAGAGTTAGGGCGGCGCGCCCGAATGGCAGGCTATCGCGTATGCCTAGTTCCTTCCGCACGTATCTACCATGCTCAAGCCGGACTTTATGGGCTGCGCGAATATCTAGATAATCAAAACTCTGCTGACCGTATCTCTAATGAAGAGAGCGAGAATCCCACAGGGGACAGCACTAACAAGCCTCCCCTCGTAGAGGAGCCAGCGACCACCCCGGTAGCGCCCCCCTTCGACACAGAAGAAAACCCTCCGAACGAGGGCGCGTCCTCATTCCTCAAAATAAAAGCTCAACTCGATTCTGAAGCGAAACCAAGCCTCAAGGAAGCAGAAAAGAGCGCCGCAAAGTCTAGCGAACAGGTTGCAACCGAGGACGAGCAACTGCCACTAGATGCCGATGCACCCATTCCGCACCAACCGGTTTATGTCTACGACCCGCCCCCAATAACCCCCTTGGCGGTGCAGGCTTCCCGCGATAAAGAAAAATCTTGGGCGATTCGGCGCGCAGATAACTATATTTATCGCGCCCTCACTATAAACTCACTGCTCCTACCACTATGGATACTGTTCCTGCCCCTAAAGTCGGCTATTTTAGCTCTAGGCTACCTGCTTCGCTCTGAAGGGTATCGCGCAAGAGCAGAGATAAACTCTGCGCACCAGGTCATAAAGACGCTAGGCAGGATTGTTTCGGCGCGACGGATTCAACGCCGTCAATCCCAGATTTCCCGGCGCGAACTGGCGCGTCTGGAAATACCCCCTAGTCAGGTGCGACAAAATCGCCGTCTAATCCGCAAAGTCAGACAAGAACACGGAAAAGCAATCTATGCACTGGGGGCGCTCGCGAAATCCCAATTGGAAAGCATTACCAAACGTGCCCGCATCATAGCCTGGTCGCTCGCGGTATTTTTCCTGTTTATTTCGCTGTTTGCATTCCGAGATTATCTGGGCGGTATGCACGGGGGATTCTGGAGTGTACTCCCCGGTAACTGGAATGACTTTTTTGCTCTTGCCACCAGTTATTGGCGTACTTTTTCTACCGGGATGAGCGGGCCAGCCGATCCTATCGCCTATCCACTGCTAGTGTTTAGTGCGCCTTTCGCTCTTTTCGGGATTTCCCCTACCACGGTTTTGCGTTGGCTATTGATTCTTTCTCCTCTGGCAGCGGTGATGAGTGCCTGGTTAGCCTCCGCTGCGCTCACCCGAATTAATCCCCTGCGCGCCCTATTTGCGCTTAGCTGGGCAGGGGCGCTGCCTTTCCTGGTTTCTTTGCAAAGCGGGAACCTTCCGGCAGCATTGAGCCATATATGTTTGCCGCTAGGGATTTGGGGCAGCTTATCTTTCTTTGGTCTTTGCCGTCCCTATCAATTGTCCGGTGTGTATGGAACGGAAGTATATTATCCGCCTATCCGCCCTCGGGCAGCAGGTGGCGTTGCGGCTTTGGCTCTGAGCGTTGTTTGCGCCGCTGCCCCCTGGATATGGCCACTTGCCTTCGGGTTCATGCTGCTATGTGTGGTTAGCGTATCCCTGAAGCGACATTTGTCCTGGCGGAAGCGATTTTCTTTCCTGTGTGGCGCTTTGGTTATCTTAGGACCGTCTCTGGCTACTTTATTGCCCTCCCTGGTTTGGGCGCTACGAACTCACAGTTTGGGTTCCTATCTATTTATCACCCCCGCGGCTGTGGCCCCGATTTCGATGCGGGAACAGTTATTCTCCCTCGGGCAACTCCTCTATGGCATACCTGTAATCGCGGGGATAGCTGCTTTAGGGGGCGTGGTTCTTGCAGCTACCGCAGCTTTATTTACCGGACGTGACCTGATAGCTACCCGCGTAGCCTGGGCATTTGTCTTAGCAGGCATGGTTATTGGGGCGTGGGCGGCTGGGCAAACGGTCGCGCCCGGGCAAAGGGCGTGGCTGCTTTCCGTATTTTCCTTGCTGCTTGTGGGATTACTGGGAGCTGCTGTGACCGGCATAAACGGAACTGAACTTGGTAAAACCCTACGCTACCTATTAGGAAGTTTGTTGGCTCTAGCTTTAGTGCTGCCACTGGTAACCGTGACTACCTGGAGTATTCCTAACACTAACTCTCCGTTAAAGCCGGGAGGTGAACGCGCGCCAGTTGCATTTTCAATTCTGTCTACCTCTGAAAAACGTACCCGGATGCTCCTAATAGATCGGCAAGAGCAGACCTATCAGGTGTCTATGCGCCGAGAAGAAGGACCGGGGCTGCTAGCAACCAACTGGGAGATGCGCGCCGATATGAAAACGCGGCCCGCCCCGGAACAGCAGGTTTTAACGATGCTAGTTGCTGGCAATGACCAGCAGGTGGCAAATCTATGTGCCGATTTAGCGATAGAGCAGCTCTTAGTAACTAACCGCGCCGGTTCGGAGGGCTTAAACGCAAAACTTGCCGCCTCCTCTTATTTTCATCCGGTATCCACCAAGGCTGATTACCAGGTCTGGCGTCTGGATACCAGTAAGTTTTCTCCCCCTCGTTTAGCTTCAAGGGTACGAATCGAAGATATAGGTGGGCAAGAAACAGTGCCGGCAGGGGTCTTGAGAGCCCAGAAAAACATCTCGGCGTCCTCGCGCCCCCGCAAACTGCTGTTGGCAGAAGCTCCTCACCCCGCCTGGAAAGCCAGCGTCGATGGTAGACCGCTTCTTTCTGATACCGAGGGCGAACTACAGGTCTTTACCATCCCGGCTAATATCTCTGGTCACCTCGAAGTATCTTATGGTTCTTCCGGCCGTAACTTGGCGATTACCGCAGTGCTGCTGGTCTATCTAGTGACGATAGCTGCCTGTCTGCCTCTTGGAGAACGGAGGGAGAGGGAATGAAAAAACCAGTAGCCAAAACGATTTGGGCCCTAGCTTCTGCTGTAGTGATTGTGCTTGCAGCCCTAGTGATTCCCGCAGCGAGCTGGCGAGACCTCCCCGCCCTCTCAACTACGAAAAATACCGGTGTTAAAGTGGCTGTTCCGGCAGGAATTAGACAGGTGGTGTGTCCCGGACTGCCCGTCGGTAACGCTAGCGCCTGGGTTAAAGCCGTTTCCCTGGCGGGAGAGGGGACAATTACTGATAGCAGCGGGAAAACTATTTCAGGAGAAAGCCCGAAAACAGTAGCTCAAACTGGGCTGCAAATACAGGTAAATCCGCTACAGGGACGCAACGGGGCAGCAATCGGTTACGTTAGTGGCTCAGGAACGCAAAACGAAAATGGATTTTTCGCAGATTATTGCGCTCCCCCGGTTAATCGCGCCTATTTTCTTACTCCCGGAACTATGGTCGGCAACGCCTCCACCTTGCACCTGGTAAACCCGGCAGGTAGAGCCGTAACTGTACAGATTCAAATCTGGAGCGAACAGGGTCCTTTAGGGGGAATAATAGCGCAAAATGTTCCGGCAAAAGGCAGTTCCGCCCTTATATTGGATGGGCAAGCTAGCGGGTTTAATCGCCTAGGAGTATTGGTTGAGGCAGAGGGTGCTGGGGTTAGCTCTTGGGTTAGTTCCACGCTGGCTACCGGTGCTCAAAAAGAGGGTGCTTCCCATTCGCCACGTCTAGCATCACCAGAAAATGAGGTTGTGATTCCCGCAGCAAAAATCACTGATAAAGCTAGTCTGCGGGTACTTAACTCCAATTCGGCTGTTGCAACTTTGCAAGTCTCCCTGCTGGATACCAAAGGGGAAACCCCACTGTCATCGCCGAATAAATTACAGGTTGCCAGCGGAGCAGTTTTCGATATTCCGCTGGGGGGAGTTAAAGACGGAGTGGCTGCGGTAAAACTTACATCAAATCAACCGGTGGTGGCAGCAGTATTTGCGGAAGAAACGGTAGCAAATCAGCCTACCCTGGCAATTTACCCCTCGGTGCCGCCCAGCACTTCCGGGGCAGTGCTGGTAACTAAACAATCGGAAAACCTATCCTTTGAAAGCTCCTATCCTCAAAAAATTACTTTAGTTTCAGGAGAAAAACGCCAAGAGATAACCCTTTCGCCAGGGAAAATAGCAATAGTGAAACTGTCGGAAGGGCTATGGCAGTGGCAAAGCGAACACGAAATAAGGGTGGGACAGCTAGTAGGAGATATTGCTGGCACATTCCGCACTATCGCAGTGGAGAAATCTGCCTCAGAAGCTGGGGCTATTTCGGTGAAAATAAATCCCTGACCGTCAAGTTTTAACAGGTCTGCCAGTAGATATAGATACCGTAGAACCGGTTTTCTGGATTAGTTTTATTTATGAGTAAGGGCGAGTTTAGGGATTACCAGGATGCGGGGAAAACCTCCTCGGGTGCACACCCAATCTCCACACTCAAATGGGTTGCTAACACTGCTTTTACCGCCTGTTCCATCTCGGCCGAGCTGGAACAGCGCCACTGAATAGGTAAGCGGTACACCACTATCCGGGTAGGAAGTCGCCCACTTTTATCAGCCGGAAACATCCTGCCTAAAACCGCCCGAGATGATTCCCATTCTGCCGGATCCGAAGGAGGCACGTCCTCCACCCCGAATTCTATTTGCGAAACCTCGCTATGATGGCGGGCAGCTAAAGTCGCTAAATCAATAACCAGCTGATCAAACTTTTCCCGCCGAGTTCTCCACGCTGGAAGCATCGGTAAGAAAGTAACTCCGCGTAAACCCCGTCCGTGACGGTCGCGGCGGCTTCGTGTCACACCCCTCACGAGAACGCACCTTACCGCGAGTTTGGCTTGGTTTTTATATCCCGCGCCGCTAACGTGCAATTGTGCGGGTAAGTAGAACGTGTTCCAAAACCGGTTGCAGCCAGATAGCGGCCGCAACTTTAACCTACGTATATAAAGATTCCACCGCCGTCCTCGGCCCCTTAGCAACCCAAGCGGAACCACACGCCTACGATTTGTGTGCCCAACACGCAAAAACTTTAACTGCCCCTAGAGGCTGGCAGGTAGTGCGGTTAGCTAGCGAATTCACCCCCGCTGAACCCAGTGATGACGACTTAGAAGCCCTGGCAAATGTAGTGCGAGAGGCATCGAAGCGTCGCCATCTTTCTACCGCGCGGGTAAATAAGAACTGGGATGGGCATCTCAGTCCCGAAGCTACCAGTGGGGGCAGTGGACACCCCGGAAACGAATATGATGCCTACGCAAAACAGGGACTAACCCCCCAGCACCGACCAGTCACGGAACAACGCCGAGGACATTTACGGCTATTACCTGGGGGATTACCGGATAAAAGTGTGCAGTAGCGGAGTTTTCTAGCGAAAGTAGAATATCTGGTTGCGCAAGATTTACCACCAGAAAGCTACAGTAATCGCGCAACTGATTTAATATAAATGCGCCTTCGCGCGGACAGGTCGCTAAAAAGCCCCTTCGGCGTGGCAGAATAGAAACTATGACCGTGAAAATTTTGGTAGTAGACGATGACGAAGCGCTCGCGGAAATGGTGGGCATTGTGATGTCCACTGAGGGTTATAAATCAGTTTTCTGTCACCACGGTGAACAGGCTTTTAATGTTTTTCAAGAGAGCCAACCGGATTTAGTGCTTCTGGATTTAATGTTGCCTGGCAAAGATGGGGTGGAAATTTGTCGGCAGATTCGCACCGTATCCGATTTGCCAATCATTATGCTGACCGCAAAGTCAGATACTGCCGATGTAGTGGCTGGTCTGGAAGCAGGAGCCGATGACTATATCCCCAAGCCTTTTAAGCCCAAAGAACTGGTTGCGCGGATAAAAGCTCGCTTGCGTGGGCGCAGTAGTGAGGGGCAAGAAGAGGACGTTGATATGGGGGATTTGCGTATCAACGTGGTGGCGCACGAAGTTTTCCGGGGTTCAGAGCGGATTGATTTAACTCCTCTAGAGTTTGATTTGCTGCTCACTTTAGCGCGTTCGCCTTGGAAAGCCTTTAGCCGAGAAGAACTCCTAGAGGAAATCTGGGGATACCGGCATCCGAACACTGATACTCGCTTGGTTAATGTCCATGTGCAGCGGCTTCGTGCCAAGATAGAGGAAGATCCCGAACATCCCAAGATTGTACGTACTGTGCGAGGGGTGGGATACCGCGCCGGAGGCAACTCTGCATAAATGAGTGCGCAATCCCCAGCGGAGGCAGATGCCCCCACTTCCAGCAATTTTTGGGAGCTGGTGCGACAAAAAAAATGGCGGCAAAGCCTAGAGAAAATACAAACCGACTTGTCTAATTTGCCGATATTACGGTTTTTCCTTTCCTCTGTATCTGCGCGATTAACTGCGCTAATGACGCTAGCTACCGCCGTAATGATGGTGATTTTGATTGTTTCGGTCACTACTCATGTCTCTAATGGAATCTTCCAAAAACGACTCAATATTGTTTTGCAGGATGCCTCGCTTCGGGCTCAAAGTTTGCAATCCGCTTTTGACTCTACGGTGGTTGATTCGGTTAATGGAGTACAAGATGCTGCCTACACCCTAATTTCGGATCAACGAGATGCTTCCGCCGGTGCGGGCGGGGTAGGGGCAATGCTGTTGAAAGACCCGAATGAAACCCGTCCCTTAGCTATCAACGAGATTATTGACCCGGAACAGCGCGCCCTCATCACCAAAAATTTACGTAGGGCGGTAGAGCAAAAAGGTGGAATTCACTGGCAGTCGGTGTCTTTAAAGAACTCGCAAGAAGAAAAAACTCCCGGGATTGTGGTCGGGTCGCGAGTATTGCTGCCGCTAGTGGGTTCCTATGAAGTCTACATAGTCTATTCTTTAGCCTATGAACAGCAAACTGTTCATACTGTAAACCAGGTGCTCATTTTTGGAACGGTCGTACTCTTAGCGCTGATAACAGTGCTGATAGCCGCGGTATCTTATTCGATTTTGACTCCTGCACGCCGAGCGGCGAAAGCAGCTAGGAAAGTTTCAGCCGGAAACCTTAATATCCAATTGCCGGTGCGGGGCAAGGACGAACTCGCTCAGCTTTCGCAAGCCCTCAACGATATGTCCTCTTATCTTCGCGAACAAATTAAAGATTACGAAGAGCTATCTACTTTGCAGCAGCGGTTTGTATCCGATGTTTCTCATGAGCTGCGCACCCCGCTAGCCACCATCCGTATGGCTACCGATTTGCTTTATGATGAGCGAGACGAGCTTTCCCCCACCAATGCCCGTTCGGTGACGATTTTGCATCGCCAAGTTGATCGGTTCGACAAAATGTTGGCAGATTTAATCGAGATTTCCCGGATTGACGCTTCAGTAGCGCAACTATCGTTATCCGACACTAACCTAACTAACCTAGTGTCCGAGGTTTTAGAATCTAATCGGTCATTAGCTGAAAAAATGGGGGTTAAGGTCGAGCTAAAGTCTTTCGGCGACACCATTGCGCAGCTAGACCAAACCCGGGTAACGCGTATAGCTCAAAACCTCCTGGTAAACGCGATTGAATTCGCAGAAGGTAAACCGGTGGAAGTTACGGTTGCTGGCTGTCATACTGCGGTGGCTTTCCAAGTGCGCGATCATGGACCGGGGATGAGCGACGAGGTGGCTCAACACGTTTTTGACCGTTTTTACCGGGCTGATCCCTCTCGCAAACGCACCACCGGTGGTACCGGTCTGGGGCTTGCCATATCTGCCGAGGACGCTGCGTTACATTCCGGGTTGCTCACGGTTTTGTCGTGCCCGCTGGAAGGCTCCGCTTTCACCTTGCTACTACCGCGTCATGCGGGGCAAGAGATTACTGATTTACCTCAACAGGTGGAAAACCAAGATTTGATTGCCGCGCGTGGGCGCTGGGCTAAAGAACACCCGGAGGACATTATTTTGTCCGAGGAGTTAGACGACACCTCCTTGGAGCTGCATCACCTACAAACCGATGTGAACTCCCTGGAAACTGATATTTCTAACGAAGAGGATAGCTTAAAGCAGATGTCCGACGACCTTCCTTTAAAGGTTAGTGACGATGCTTCCACTCAGCTATCGCCGCGAATATCGCCAGACGATAGCGTGATTAGCATTCAACAAAGAATCGAGAATCTACAGGCCGAAGAAGACCAAAAAATAGATAGTGAATCAGAGGGAGCCGTCTGATGAAATGGTTATCTTTTCGATGGCGGCAGCCGAGAGCCTGGGGAGCGAAACCTAGGGCAGTAAATCCCTGCACGTCCTCGGGAAAAATAGTTCCGTCCTCCAAAATAATTAAAAAACAGCGAGGAAAACAGATTCTGGTAACTTTTGTTGCTACTTGCCTGACTTTAACTATGGCAGCTTGTGCCTCCCTGCCGGATTCAGGACCGGTGCGGGAAGGAGAAGTAAACCGGGATGCACGTAACCCTCTGGCACAGTTAGCGAGCGGGCCGGTAGATGGATCCACGCCTGAAAAATTATTAGCAGATTTCCAACAGGCCTGCGCTGCCGGTACCTATGACGACTATGGAATCGCCCGGCAATTCCTAAGCGCTGCCCAACGTCGCAGCTGGAAACCGCAGGCACAGGTGACGGTACTGAAACCAAAAAATGAGCTGAAAGTAGAGTTTAACAGCACAGATAATACTGCTACCGGTACTGGGCAGCCGATATTGCGTTTAAGTAAAGCCGGAATCGAGAAAGATTACCACGCTGAAGAAACCTTCAAATATCAACTGGTTAAAGAAAATGACCAATGGCGGATTAACGCCTTACCTGATGGGGTGGTGCTCACTAGCTCGGCTTTCAAAAACGCTTATGGTAAACGAAATGTCTACTACTGGTCGAGTGACCGGCGTTTTCTAATCCCGGATCCTAGATGGGTTCCTCGCAAGAACAGCCCGCAACACCTGTTAGAGGCACCTTTTTCCGGACCGACCGCAGACCTAAAAGGTGCGCTGCATTTGCCAGAAATTTTAGAAAAAGTTCCTTCCAATCTTGTAACTTTGCAGGGCAAAAAAGCGCAGGTGGAGCTACCGGAGACTGTTCGATTGCGCTCTGAAGCGGATATTTCTCAGCTATATCAGCAGCTGCGATTAACTCTGCTTGATGTAGCGGGAATCGAAGAAGTTATTGTCACGCAGTACGACGCCGTGCTGTCTGACCCTAGTGAACAACCGGTATCGACGCCGAAACGGAAAATGTTAGGTATCCGCAACGGTGAAGTTATCGAGGAGTCCGATTCTCAAAATGGGGTATTCAATTCGGCGGCAGATTTATCTGGGATAGTTACTTGGCCAACCCCTTCCACCAGCGATTTTCAGGTGGCTATTCGCGGCGGTAACGAGCTGGTTCGTCTGCAACGAGGTAAAGCTCCCGTGGTGCTTTACCGGGGTAAGAATTTGCGGAATCCGCAGATTGATCCCTGGGGGTGGGTATGGACAGGTGACAGTTCCAAACCTGGGGATTTAGTGGCAGTAAATGCGCATTCCCGGGTGGTTACGGTAAAGGTTGCGTCAGAAGGTGAATGGAAAATCCCGTTTTTTGCACTCAGCTCACCAGGGGTGCGGGGATTGGTAGTTTGGCAGATTGGATACAGTTTCCAAGGGCAACAGGTTACGGTTATCCGCAGTGAGGACGGTACCCCTACTCAGGTGGTTGCTACCCCAAATAAAACCGCTGTTTTACGGGATGTGCTTTCCGTGGCCTGGATTGATTCCGGTCAGGTCGCGATTTTGCAGGGCGGTAGTTCCCCTAAAGTTCATATAGCGGCGATTAATTCTTATGATGATTCGTTTGAACCGGCGCTTAATGCCCGCTATTTAGTCCCTAATCCTCCTGATGGGAATGTGCAGGTGGTTACGGATCGCACGGTTCGTATGGTTCATATTGAACAGTCTTGGCGAGTGGTGGGTAACGGGGTTTCTTATCCTGCTTTTGCGGGAAGCGGATAGTTTTATAGCTAGCGACATTAGCTACCGGTATTTTCTGGTTTAAGCCAGCCGGCATTATTTTTGCTGACAGCGATGTCCCCAGAGGTGGATAAGTGGCACTTTTCCCCAGTAGCTTATTCCATAGGGAGCGGGAGGAGAGTTCTGTTGGAAAGATTTATCTATGGGTCTTACTGTGTTCCCCTCCTTTTCTCAAGGCTCAGCGCCATTTAGTGGGAAAATCGCAAAGCATTTCCGCGCGTTCTCGACCCTGTTGTTCCCTGAGACTTGCCCCGGTTGTGGGCGTCTTGACACCTTACTTTGTGACCGGTGTCGAGGGATATTCTTGCGTGCCCCCACTGCCGTTGATGCCGCTACCGCTTTAGGTAAGGATGCCGGGCAAGTCTTTACGCTCAGTCTTTATCGTCAGCAAGCACGTGGGGTAATCCTAGCGATGAAACATTCACGAGGGTTTTATTACCAGCAGCTTCCTTTCTTTATTGGGGCAGTGGCGGCGAGGTCGATTGCGTTAAGCGTTTCGCAGCCCACTCTGATTTGCCCCGCGCCCTCTACCTCACATTTTGGTTCTTCTCCCATCCGTTCGACCGCCGGTAGGTTAGCGGCAGGATTGGCAGCCGGGTTGAACGCTTGTGGGGGTAAAGTGCGTCTAGCGGGGTTGTTGGAGCTTAAAGCGGGGAGTAAGAAACAGGCAGGTCGCAGCTATCAGGAGCGGTTACGAGGACGAGCTGGAAGTATGCGTTTAGCTGCGCCGGGGGAGTTGGATTTCAGTAAACGGGTGTTGCTAGTTGATGACGTTATCACTACCGGTGCTACTATCCGGGAAGCGGTAAGGGTAATAAATGAGGCGCAGACACAGGTGGTAGGGGTGTTCTCCCTTGGCGTAGCCGAAAGAAACCTCAAAAGGGCTTAATGGTTTGGCATTGTGCGGTAAAATTTTGGTACTTGAAAAGCCCAATGATGGGCGAAAGGGGGTGGTAGCTACAATCACCGCGACCGGAACGAGCCGGTACGCATTCACCTGGGATCTTTGATCCCCATACCGTGCCCTGGAGGACACAAATGGAAATTATCGTTGAAGCACGTAACGCCGAAATCCACCCGAATTTCCGCCAATATGCCGAGGAAAAAGTCGCTAAGGTTGAACAGTTTTATCCGCGGGTACAGCGGGTTAATGTGGAGCTTACTCATGAACCTAATCAGCGACAAGCAGATACTTCTGAAAAGGTGGAACTGACAGTTTTCGGTAAAGGGCCGATTATCCGCGCTGAGGCCAGTTCTTCTGACCGTTACGCCTCAGTAGATATTGCTTGTGGCAAACTATATGAACGGTTGCGCCGTGCCCGTGATCGGGCTAAGGATCATCGTCGTCGCCGGGAAGCGCAGCATCAAGAGGACTCAATCAAGATTGAAGAACTTAATCTCAGGGACGCCGCCAAGGCGGTTACCCCTGATGACGGCGAGTTTTCTCCCGATGTTCCGCGAGAGAGAAAAATTGGGGTTCCCGATGAAAGTCAGTTAGGTGATTCCCCAGTTGTGGTTCGGCAAAAGCTGCACGAAGCATCGGTAATGACTGTGAGCGAGGCTCTGTACCAAATGGAACTGGTGGGACATCCCTTCTTCGTGTTTATTGATTCCGAAACCATGCAACCTTGCGCGGTCTATCACCGTCGTGGCTGGACCTATGGGGTTATTCGCCTAGATGCCACGGCGACTCCCCGGGAGAGCTAATAGGCAAAGATGCCGCTGTCCCTGGCAGTAAGGGAATATACTTGGGAACCTGCTTTATTCAATTGAATAAAGTGCTTAGATTCCAAAACGGGACACGTTCCCAAAAACTTATGGGGGGGCTCTGACAATAGTCAGAGCCCCCCCATTACTATCAGGTAATTAACGCATTTGGAAACGCTGCTTACCGCTGTTCCAGCCAGTTTGTTCCAGCAGCCTAGGCTGCGCGGTGTCCCGGTCGATCCGCCAGCCCGGATCGGTAAGCATCCGGGAAATAGCCAGACCTACCCCGATAGAAAGAATAACGAAAAACACTTGAGTTAGTGCCTCGGTCGCTTGAGTTATCTCTCCATTAGATAGGTGAGTAATCGCTGCATACAGGGGTACGCCGGGAATCATAATCACAACTGCCGGTACTGTCAGCGAAGTGCGGGAAAACCTGAATCCGCTGGCGAGGGAAATAAAATGTGCCACAATCCCAATGGTTAAAGCGGCAAGTCCCACCGCAGCTTGGGGAAGCATCCCCTCACTGACAAAGAAAAGACGCCCGACATTCGCGCCACCGGCAACTAAAGCCGCACAGATGGCAACTTGCGGACGAATAGAAAACAGCACTGCGAACCCGAAAGAAGCAATCAGAGAACAAACAAATTGCAATAAATAAAGGGCAGGGCCATCAACCGGGAAACTGCTAGGAGGATCAATATGCCAGTTAAATATGGTAGCAATCATCCATACCGAAATCCCGGCCGAGATAACTAGCATCATCACATAGGTCATCCGGGACATTCCCGCTAAGAAATCCATCCGCACCAAATCAAGAATCGCTGTTACCAGCGGAAACCCGGGAACTAGGAAAAGAACCGCGGAAATAATTCCTTGCGGGTGAGCCACTTCGAGCAGTCCAGACAACAGTAGAGCCTGGCTAATCCCCATATAGATGAAAGAAGCCATCAAACCACACAGCATCCAAACCCCGAAATGGTTAGCTTTCCGTTTCAGCATCATGCGTCTTAAAAACTGTCCGCAAAGTGCCGCTATAGCAACCACGCTACATTCAACCACTCCGCCCCGATTCAAAAAACAGAAACCGGCACAAGCTATTCCAGCTGCCAGGCAGTTTACTACTCCGGAATAGGGTGGTTTGCGCGCGCAAATCTCATCAAGAGCTTTCTCGGCGTCCTCTACCAGCATTCCCGGCTTCAAAGAACGAACAAATCCCCGCAAATCGTCAAGACGCGCCGCATTAGCCCCGAACGCGCGTTGTTCGTGGGACTCGGTGCGGAAAGTGCCATGAGCATAAACGGAGGTGACGATTTCGGAAAAAGTAACTTGCGAATGCTGAGCTTCGATTCCGACAGCGTTGGCTAGCCTCGCCATCGAAAATTTAACCAGATAGGCGCTAGCTCCAGCCGCTAGCAACGTGCGTCCCAAGCGGGTTACCACCCCCGATTGGGCAGCTAGTCGGTCACGTAAGGCGCGAAGCTCATCATGCTCGCTACCGTGGGGATTAAGAGTATCCCCTTTGGACTGCCGTAAAGAGCCTTCGGAGGACGAAGCGTCTCTGTCAGCACCGATGTTATTTTGGGCGGATTCTTGCTGCATAAGGTAATTATCTCCCCTAAACTTCACAGGTATCCAGGACGAAAGAAGCAAATCAGGCGCGATAATTATTACAACGCGCCAGCCCGGTTAAGACTGACGCGTTGTAAAACTTAAATATCGGGAGGCTTATAAGCCACCGATGATTTGTGCGATTAGGATCTTACCCACCATCGCCAAGGGGTATACCAGGGAGTAACCAAGCGCCACTCGCGGATCAAAGTTAGTACGGTTATTTGCATAGGCGAGGACGGCCGGCTGAGTTTGCGCCCCAGCCAACAGACCAGATAGGCGGGTTCCACCCATCTTGAAGCCGTAGCGCATCACGAAATACAAACCGAAGCCTACGGTGAGGGTAACTGCCATACCCACCAGTAGAATCCCTAGCCACGCCCCGGAAGTAAAGGCTTTCATAATCTGACCACCAGCGTTATAGCCAGCTTGAGCCAAGAACACCAACAGACCGAACTCGGCAAGCACCTGACTGGCGGTATAAGGCAAAGCGGTGGGGAAGGGACCAATGCGTCCTACCCGGCCGAAAATAAGCCCTACTAGCAGCGTTCCAGCTGCAGAACCAATCGTGAAGTACTCGCCACTAGGAGTAAGAATGGGGAACTCACCGATTAGCAGTCCCAAAACCATGCCGACACCTAAAGCCACCGGATTAATAGAAGTCAAGCCGGTAGTGGAATCCCCAAAATACTTGGATAGCTCTTTAAGGTTTTTGGTGGGTGCCACTACCCGAACCCGGTCGCCCATCTGAAGTACCAGGTCAGCGCGTCCTAGCATATCGGTATCGCCACGCCGTACCCGCGACACGGTCGCTTGGTAACGTTCCTCTAGGCCAAGCTCCCCTAAAGTGCGTCCAGCCAGCTTCGGATCAGAAATAGTGATTCGGCGATAGTCCCAATCCCGCCGGTCGGCAGCAAGGGAAATCGACGAACCATGTCCCAGTTCAGAAACCACTTCGACCACCAAGTTTTGCGGACCAACTACGGTCACCAGGCAGCCTTTACCGAGTTTAGTGTCGGCAGTGGGACGCACAATAGGCCCGTCCTCGGTTTCCCGAAGCCGGGAAAAACGCACGTTTTCGCCAACATGGGCACGGATATCGCGCACCGAGGGGCGGTCGTCCCGCTCAACCCGCACCGTGCGAGAAACCAAAGATGCGGGGCGGTCTTTATCGTTCTTGCCATAGTTGAGAGCTAAGGTAGCCACGATTAGCATTCCGAATACGCCAAACAAGTAAGCAATGGAATAGGCAACTGTTGCCGACTGTTCATCACCAGAGGCCGCGCCGGCAGCAGCTAGAGCCGGGGTGTTAGTAATTGCGCCCGCAAAAGTACCGCCGATAGTGGCCGCATCCATTCCCGCGATTTTGCCTAGCACGCAGGCAACTACGCCCCCGCCGGCTAAAACCGCGAAAGTAGCGGCCATAATCCCTAAAGATTTTTTAAGAGAAGCAAAGAAAGAATTCCCCGAGTTAATCCCGATAGCAAAAGCAAATAGAGCCAGACCGAGTTTTCCGAACTCATGCGGGAATTTGGAAACCATATCCACGCCCTCGGCGGTACCCCAAGCGGAAATCCCGATAGCTAGGAAAAGGACTGCAGCCGCCCCCAATCCGATTCCTTTGATCCGGAAATGCCCCAGGTACATCCCGATCCCGATTAACCCGAAAAGTACAAGTACAGGTTGTGCTGCCAGGTATTGGAAGACTGTCTGCACGATGCCTCCTTAATGAAATACGTAGCTCCTTCTATGATTTCATACCCAAATCACGCCGCGTTAGTCGAAAGTCCGTCCTAAGTTGGCAATCAAAGAGGAGTTAATCACGATTTCGAGGTAAAACGGAGGGATAAGGGGTGTCTCCTATGTAGCCAAGTGGTGGGAGCGGAAATAAACACTATCGGGTTAATAGCGCCTAGCAACCGAAAGCCAGTCGGTTCGTATCAAAAGCTGAGACGCTTCCGCCCGCTGGCTATTGGTCGCGTAGCGTTTGAATTGTTATGGCGAAACGAATTACGAACCTAGTCAGCCTAGTACTGCTGGTAGTACCGGGCGGGGCTAGTCGCGTCTAAAAACGTTTCAGATGTAAAGCCCTAGGTAACAGCACCTAGGGCTTTTTTATTTAAAGAAAACAGGGAAACATACAGGAACGGGGAGCAAGGATGAGTAGCAAAGAGCAAAAACCCGGCGGAGCGCCTCCTGGAGAAAGGATGAGTGGAGCTCGGGCAGTAGTCGCTACCCTAGAACGCCTGGGAGTGACCGATGTATTTGGTTTACCCGGCGGGGCAATCATGCCGGTTTTCGATGCGCTCTATGACTCGAAGATTAACCAAATTATCGTACGGCACGAACAAGCTGCGGGACACGCAGCAGAAGGATACGCCCTTTCCAGCGGGAAAACCGGAGTCGCGATTGTAACTTCCGGACCGGGAGCCACCAACCTAATGACCGCCCTGGCAGATGCCCACATGGATTCAATACCGTTATTAGCTATTTCCGGGCAAGTATCGGCCAACGCCATCGGTACAGATGCTTTTCAAGAAGCCGATGTAGTCGGAGTGTCCATGCCGATTACCAAACACAATTTCTTGGTAACCGAGCCCGAAGAGATTCCCGCTACCCTTGCCCAGGCCTATCATCTGGCCTCTACTGGTCGTAAAGGCCCAGTGCTGGTAGATATCGCCAAAAATGCGCAAGTCGGCGAGCTAGATTTTTCTTGGCCGGTAAAAGTGGATTTACCCGGATACAAAGTTGCCAGCAAACCGCACGCTAAGCAAATAAAAGCCGCTGCCAAGCTAATGGCCGCGGCAGAACGGCCAGTCCTCTATGTAGGCGGGGGAGCGCTGGCGGCCGAAGCGACGGCAGAGCTAAAGGAACTGGTGGAAGTTACCGATTTCCCGGTAGTGCTTACCCTGACCGCGCAAGGGGCGTTCCCGTCCTCGGATCCCCATTGCCTAGGAATGCCGGGAATGCACGGTTCGGTGCCGGCGGTAACCGCCTTGCAACGCGCGGATGTGATGGTGGCGCTAGGGACACGTTTCGATGACCGGGTAACTGGTCGCCTAGATGCGTTTGCCCCGGATGCGAAAGTGATTCACGCCGATATTGACCCCGCGGAAATCTCGAAAAACCGGGTAGCGGACATACCGATTGTGGGAGACCTGCGGCAGACCCTACAGGGATTACTGCCGAAAGTTAAAGAGGAAATGCAGCGTAACCCGCGAGACATTTCCGGTTGGAAACACCATTTGGATTACATCTGCGAGCGTTACCCGCTTTCCTATGATGAACCAGATGATGGGCTGCTCCCCGCCCAATATGTGATTAAACGGATTGGGGAAATGGTGGGTAAGGACGCGATTTACTGTACCGGTGTAGGGCAGCATCAGATGTGGTCACAGCAATTCTTGCCCCACGAAAATCCGCGCGGCTTCCTCACTTCCGCCGGCTTAGGGACGATGGGGGTAGCAATTCCCGAGGCAATCGGGGCGAAAGTTGCTAACCCGGATGCGCAAGTCTGGGCGATTGACGGGGACGGGTGTTTCCAAATGACCAATCAAGAACTCGCGGTCGCCACCTTAGAGAATCTACCGATTAAAGTGGCTATTATTAACAACTCGGTGCTGGGAATGGTTCATCAGTGGCAAGAACTATTCTTTGACTCGCGTTTTTCGGGCACTTTATTACAAGACGGAGAGGGCGGAAAGGATATTCCCGACTTCGTGAAACTGGCAGAAGCCTACGGCGCGCTAGGGTTGCGGGCCCGGACCAAAGAGCAAGTTGATGAGGTAATCACACAGGCAATGGAAACCAATGACCGTCCGGTGGTAATTGATTTTCGCGTCTCTACCGATTCCCAAGTCTGGCCGATGGTGCCGGCCGGGGAATCGAATAGCAATATTATCTACGCAGGCGGGCAAGGTCCGGTCTGGGAAAGTGAGGACTGATTGTAATGGATAGTCGCCACACCCTTTCCATCCTGGTAGAAAATAAACCCGGTGTGCTCGCTAGGGTAGCTGCCCTATTTACCAGGCGGGCCTTTAACATTCATTCCCTAGCGGTCGGAGAAACCGAAGAACCATCGATTTCTCGGATAACCGTACAGGTAGATGCGGAAGATTTACCTTTTGAGCAGGTAACTAAACAGTTAAATAAACTGGTAAACGTGTTGAAAGTGGTGGAGCTACATCCGCAGGACTCGGTCACCCGCAAGTTTGTGCTATTTAAAGTGCAGGCAAATGCGCAAAACCGTTCTCAGGTGCTACAGATTGTGGATCTGTTCCGCGCTTCGGTAGTAGATGTTCACCGCGAATCCCTGGTTATTCAAGCTGCCGGGGTGCAATCCAAACTGGAGGCACTGATGGAGACGTTAGCGCCTTATGGTATCAACGAAATCGTGCAATCGGGGGCGGTCGCCATTGGCCGTGGCCCGCGTTCAATCACAGATCAACTAAAGGAGAAGTAACAATGGCTGAAATCTTTTACGACACTGACGCGGATATGACCGCACTTGCGGGTAAGAAAGTTGCCATTATCGGTTACGGCTCGCAAGGTCACGCTCACGCCCTAAACCTGCGCGATAGCGGGGTGGAGGTAGTGGTAGGGTTACGGGAAGGCTCGTCCTCGGTAGCTAAAGCTAAAGAGCAAGGGCTAGAGGTCAAATCGATTGAACAGGCTACCGCAGAGGGTGACATCGTAATGGTGCTGGCCCCTGATCAGGTACAGCGGATGGTTTATGCCGAAAAAATTGCCCCGAATCTGAAACCGGATGCCGCGATTTTCTTCGCCCACGGTTTCAATATCCGTTTCGGTTACATTCAGCCGGGCGCGGGTCACGACGTTTGTATGGTGGCTCCGAAAGGCCCCGGTCACAAGGTGCGTGCCTCTTATGAGTCCGGCTATGGAACTCCGGCGGTTATCGCGGTGGAACAGGACGAATCCGGCAATGCTTGGCAAGTAACTAAGGCCTATGCGAAAGCTCTGGGAGCAACCCGGGCAGGGGTAATTAAGACTACTTTTACCGAGGAAACCGAAACCGATTTGTTCGGGGAACAGGCAGTGCTCTGTGGCGGAGTATCGCATCTGATTCAAGCCGGTTTTGAGACATTGACCGCGGCCGGTTATCAACCGGAGATTGCCTACTTCGAGGTTTGCCACGAAATGAAACAGATCGTGGATTTGATTAACGAGGGCGGGATCACCAAGCAACGCTGGTCTTGTTCGGACACCGCCGAATACGGCGACTACGTGTCGGGGCCGCGAGTAATTACTGATCAGACCCGCCAGGCTATGCGTGACATTTTGTCCGATATTCGCGACGGTTCTTTCGCGCAGCGTTTCATCAATGATCAAGACAACGGAGCTCAGGAGTTTAAACAGATGCGTGCCACTGAAGAAGCCCACCCGATTGAGAAAGTTGGGCGCGAACTACGTGCCATGTTCTCGTGGAATCAAAGTGATGATGACTACCAGGAAGGGCAGGCGCAGCGCTAAGGGCGGAGGCACGGTAATTGCTGAGGCATAGTGCTGGTTTGTGAAAAGATGCGAGAGGGGGCTTGAGCCGAGCGAAGCAAGGCTCACCGGGGTCCCCCGAGCGCTTTTCACGAGCCAGCGTCACCACCTTCAAGATTGATTTGAAGTGATTAAGCCGAGCGAAGCAAGGCTCACTGGGTCCCCCGAACGCTTTTCGGGAACCAGCAAACGGTAGCGCGGAGGAAGGTTAGTAAGGACTGTGGAGAAAACCATTAAGCTCGCGGTTATTCCCGGGGACGGGATTGGTAAAGAGGTAGTTGCCGAAGGTCTAAAGGTTATGGATGCTGCCTTGGCTGGTAGCGGGATTAGCATCCAACAAACCGAGTTTAATCTGGGGGCTGCTCGCTATCTGGAGACCGGAGAGATTCTGCCCGAGGCAGAGCTAGACAGCATTAAGAACCACGACGTGATTTTGCTGGGGGCAGTTGGAGATCCGGCGGTTCCCTCCGGGGTGTTAGAACGCGGCTTGTTGCTCAAGCTACGTTTCAGTCTGGATCACTACGTGAATCTGCGCCCGGCTCGCTACTATCCAGGAGTCCCCACTCCGCTAGCAAATCCCGGCGAGATTGATTTTGTAGTAGTGCGGGAAGGTACTGAGGGTTTGTACTGCGGAAACGGAGGAGCAGTCCGAGTAGGAACTGAGCAGGAAATCGCCACCGAAGTTTCCGTTAATACTGCTTTTGGAGTCGAACGGGTGGTGCGTTTCGCATTTGCCCAGGCTGCTAAGCGGCGCCAGCACGTAACCTTGGTGCATAAACATAATGTGCTGGTTCATGCTGGGCATTTGTGGCGGCGGGTAGTAGAGCAGGTGGCTGCAGAATATCCGGAAGTCACCTGGGATTACGCCCATGTCGATGCTGCTACTATTTACCTGGTGCAAGACCCGGGACGGTTCGATGTAATCGTTACCGATAACTTGTTCGGAGATATTTTAACTGATGAAGCCGGCGCGATTACCGGGGGGATTGGCCTGGCGGCCTCGGGAAATATTAATCCCGACCGTACCTTCCCCTCTATGTTTGAGCCGGTACACGGCTCGGCTCCTGATATCGCCGGAAAGGGAATCGCTGACCCCACGGCTACGATTTCTTCGGTAGCGATGCTGTTAGAAAACGAGGGCGCAGAGCAGCAAGCGGAAAATATCCGCGCTGCGATTGCCGCCGATATGGAGGAGCGCGCCCTCGCCGCCGAGCAAGGTCACCCTTTACGGCGCAGTACCAGCCAGATTGGGGACGCGATTGCTGCCCGCCTTTAACCAGGGAACAATAAATCACCCTAAGGATGAAAATAGGAAACAGACGGTCGTTAAGTAGCCGAAAAACAGAATTTAGGAATTAGTAACAGGCTCGGGGGAGCCGGAAAGAACACGATGATGAGCGAGAACGGTTTAACCCATACATTAACCGAGTTAGAGGCAGCATCCCAGCTGCCGCTACCTAGCGCTGATGAACTAGCGGGGCGTTTTGCTTTGCAAGCTAACCAGAATCCAGCCAGCGAAGAAGAATACCGCGAGATTATGGATTCCCTGTCTTTCGGTTCTCATTTCGGGGATCACATGGCGGTTGCCGACTGGAAAGCAGGTGAAGGGTGGAGCGGACACCGCGTGCAAGCCTTTGAAAACTTGAGCCTGTCGCCAGGAGCCGTAGTGTTCCACTACGGGCAAGAAGTCTTTGAAGGGCTAAAAGCCTACCGACATAAAGATGGCTCGATCTGGGCTTTCCGCCCTCGCTATAATGCTGCCCGCCTGAACGCATCTGCGCGGCGCCTGGCGTTACCGGAAATCCCGGAAGAGGATTTCATGGCTTCTATCGTTGATTTGGTGCGCGCCGATAAACGCTGGGTTCCCACCGCGCCAGGTACCTCCCTCTATCTGCGCCCCTTTATGATTGGAACCGAGTCCTACCTGGGAGTACATTCTGCCAGGGAAGTTAAATACCTGGTGATTGGTTCTCCATCGGGGGCATATTTCTCGGGTGGGGAAGCCAAAGGGGTCTCCATCTGGGTAGACCGCCACTATCATCGGGCAGGTCCAGGCGGGACTGGGGAAGCTAAATGCGGAGGTAACTATGCGGCTTCCCTGCTGCCTCAAAAACTGGCGGCTGAAAAGGGATATGAACAGGTCTGTTTCTTGGACACCAAGCGAGGAGAAAACCTGGAAGAACTGGGCGGTATGAACGTGTTCGTGGTGCGCAGGGACGGTTCAGTACATACTCCGCGCCTTACTGGCGTAATTCTGGAAGGTGGGACTCGCTCGGCTATCTGCCGGCTACTGCGCGATAGTGGCACCCCGGTTTTCGAACGCGATATTTCTCTAGAGTCGCTGGTAGCAGATATTTGCTCCGGTGAAGTAAGCGAAGTATTTGCCTGCGGAACTGCGGCGGTAGTAACCCCCATTGGGCGGCTAGGCTCTGATGATTTTGAGGTGGAGGTACCTTGCGGACCGGTCACTGCCAGCATTCATAAACGGCTAGTAGACATCCAAAACGGGGAAGCGCCCGATCCTTACGGCTGGACTTATCACCTTTGCGAATAGTGGCGAGGACGCAGACCGGGATAAAGGTAACCTTTGCGTCTTGAGGTGCAATCTTCGTCCTCGGAATGGGTAAATCTGTTAGGTAGAAAATAGGGAGAAAAATGGCTTATCCACTTCGTTCAAGAGCCTCCACTGCCGGCCGCAATATGGCAGGCGCGCGCTCGCTGTGGCGGGCAACCGGCATGAGTGATAGTGATTTTGGGAAACCGATTATCGCCATTGCCAACTCTTTTACCCAATTTGTACCGGGTCATGTACACCTAAACCAGGTGTCCCCGCTGGTGGCGCAGGCTATTAAAGATGCCGGTGGGGTGGCGAAAGAGTTCAACACCATCGCGATTGATGACGGGATAGCAATGGGGCATCAAGGGATGCTCTACTCTTTGCCCAGCCGAGAAATCATCGCGGATAGCGTGGAATATATGGTGAACGCCCATTGTGCAGACGCTCTGGTTTGTATCTCTAACTGCGACAAAATCACTCCGGGAATGTTGATTGCCGCTATGCGGCTCAATATTCCCACAGTGTTTGTCTCGGGTGGCCCCATGGAGGCCGGGCGCGGAATCGACCCCAAAATGATTGTGGGGCCGTCCCAAAACGGACACGGCAACCTGATTACAGTCATGAACGCCACCGCTGACCAGGATATTTCCGATCAACAACTGAGCGAGATTGAAAAAGCGGTATGCCCGACTTGTGGTTCTTGTTCGGGAATGTTCACCGCTAACTCCATGAACTGCCTGACGGAGGCGCTGGGCTTGGCGCTGCCTGGAAATGGTTCTACCCTGGCTACTCATGTTGCGCGACGCGACCTGTTCACCCAGGCTGGCAAGCTAATCGTGCAGCTATGTGAGTGTTACTATGGTCAGGAAGAGGACGCGGTTTTGCCTCGGCAGATTGCCTCTCGCGAAGCCTTTCTTAACGCCATGAGCCTAGATATGGCAATGGGGGGCTCCTCCAATACGGTGTTACACCTGCTGGCGATTGCCCGCGAAGCCGGGGTGTGCTTTGATTTGGAAGATATTTCCCGCCTGGGACGCAGCGTGCCTTGCCTGTGCAAAGCGGCTCCTAACCACAATGATTACCATATGGAGGACGTTCATCGCGCCGGGGGAATTCCAGCCCTCCTGGGGGAGCTTGACCGCGCCGGGCTGTTAAACCATGAGGTCATCTCGATTCATGCGCCCTCGTTAGAAAAATGGCTAGCCGATTGGGATGTGCGCGGCGGGTCTGCCACCGACCAGGCCGAAAAGTTGTTTAAGGCAGCTCCGGGAGGAGTGCGCACCACCGAGCCATTCTCAACTGCTAACCAGTGGAAAGAGCTCGATACCGATGCGGTCAGCGGTTGTATCCGCGACAGTGCCCACGCCTATTCGGAAAATGGGGGACTGACGGTTTTGCGGGGAAATTTGGCAGAAAAAGGCGCCATTATTAAAGCGGCCGGGATCGATAGCGACCTGTATCATTTCCGCGGTAAAGCCATTGTGATGGAATCTCAAGAAGAAGCCATCGAAAAAATCCTAGACCACAGTGTTAAGCCTGGTCATGTGGTAGTGATTCGCTATGAAGGGCCAGCGGGTGGACCGGGAATGCAGGAAATGCTCTACCCGACCTCGTTCCTAAAAGGGAGGGGATTGGGTAAAAAGTGCGCCCTAATCACCGATGGGCGTTTTTCGGGGGGCACTTCCGGGATTTCGGTGGGGCATATTTCTCCCGAGGCCGCTGACGGAGGCTTAATTGCCCTAATCGAGGACGGGGACGAAATCACTATTGACGTCAATACCGAATCCTTGACCTTAGAGGTTCCGGAGGCGGAGCTTAATCGCCGCCGCGAAAAAATGGAGCAACGTTCTCGCCCCTATACGCCGCGCAGCCGCAAACGCACGGTTTCGGATGTCCTGAAACTCTATGCCGCCTGCGCCCTCAGTGCCGACCAAGGCGGCGCTCGCGATGTAAGTCGGGTGACCGGATAACGGTCTCAACTACCAGTCAATCTAGGACGTAAATCCGGGCTGGCCGGCAAAAAGTACTCGGGGGACCCCGGTGAGCCTTGCTGAAGCGACAAAAGAGAAGTATCACGATTATTTCAGAAATCTCTTGCGGGTTTCGGATGTAAAAAGAAGTAAACGTAGCCACATATCATATTTCGTATCCGATGCTGACAGTAATGGATACAAGGCTGTCCCTATCGCATCTTTTTGCCAGCCAGCGTCACTGTGCTATCCGGCTTGAGGTTTCAATCCAGCTCTTCTGAAGCATAGCTACTTCGTGATTACTGCTGTTTTAAGGATGACCAAATAATTTCCGTCATCTGGTCGGCGAAGTCGTGAGGTTCTTCAAGCTGGTAGAGCCTAGCGCGATCCTTAAAATAGGCGACAGTCAGTGAATACTGCATCATCACCATGGTGCTATCTAGGGTGTAAGCTAGAACTTCCGCGGGTAAATCCGTGCGGATTTCCCCGCGCTCTTGACCTTGCCGAATTAATTCAATTAGTCCTTTTGAAGCATAAGTCTCGAGTTCTCGGGCAATATCTCTGATTAAATCTCGATTCCCGGTAGCGGTAATCTCGTGGTAAAGCTGCTGGTATTCCGGGTAGTTCTGGCAAGCGTGGATAGTTAGCAGCATTAGTTCTTTAATCTTGTCCCGTCCGCTGATTTCTTTCTCTAGAATCTTGCCGATGTCGGTTTCTATAATCCCCGCACCTAGGTGAATCACGTATCGAAATAGATCTTCCTTAGTTTTGAAATACTGAAATAGGGAACCGACCGAGATGTCTGCGGCGTTAGCGATTCGGTTGGTGTTCGCCGCTTCGTAGCCTTTTTCTGCGAATTCGCTGACAGCGGCGGCAATAATCCGCTGCGTCTTAGCTGAATCTAGCTGTCGGAAGCGCTTCGTTGCCCATTCCATTGCGAATTCCTCTTTTCAGGGAGTAAATCTTCACCTATCTGGCGTGATATTAGCACGTCCTATCGCAGAAAAAGGGGTACTTCGTCCTCTAGTGGGGCTGTCTCCGGGTCGTTAGGGCGTTACCTGATTCTGTCGGTAGCTAGGCTTTGCGTCATCGGATTCGCTTCTGAGGTATTTATGGTTACTGCCCTGCTAAGAAGGTGTTTGAAATAGATATTTAGGAGGAAGCGCCTTCTGGATGCTGGGTTTACTTAATCGCTTCGGGCGTTGGTTGTTGCTGCGGGTTTTCCCGGTCTAAAAAGCTGTTCCGTTTGTTGAGCACAATCCCACAGCCCCTGGGTTTGCAAATTGAGGTATTTCGCGCTTAGGCTTTTGAGAGTACCTAGGGGCTATGGCGCAGTTGGTAGCGCGTCTCGTTCGCAATGAGAAGGTCAGGGGTTCGAATCCCCTTAGCTCCACTAAAATGTTGAATCCCCAGGTTTATCCTGGGGATTAACCATTTTATAAGCTTGGGAATTCGAACCCGTGAGGGCTGGCGCGGGGAGGTAGCGAACGCGGGTTGAGCGTTCGCCCGCGCCAGTGGTTTTCGGGGGCTGTGCTCCGAAAACCCTTGCTGGTGCGCAGCACCGCCGAATCCCCTTAGCTCCACTCCGTTGGCACAACAGGCAGTGTTGCTAGTGCTCATGCGACCATTCTTGGCTAGCTTCCAGCCGCATACTCCACAAATACGTTGATTACAAGCACCCTTCACACCACATGCTCTCAAAGCATGTGCAACCCCCTAGTCAAACCAAGAAAACAGTGATTCTGTATACACAATTGTTAGTTAATCGAATTTAAAGCTTCCTCAATTTGCTTTTGTAATTCACCGTAAGGCGGCTCTTTGCCTTGGAAGTAGGTGGGATGTATAACCTCTTTCATCTTCTGACTAAGGTTCTGCCATGCTTTAAGGATTTCTATATCTCGAGTTTCGGTAGATAAGAATGATTCTTCCAGAGCTTGATCCACACCTTCAGCATTGACAATTTGGTTGTAATTGAAAGTGCTACCACTGTGGTAACAGATAATTTCAGTGAGCTCTTCAATGTCTTTAACGGTTAGTGAATAAGCAACGTTTGTTAATAAGGCAGCTGCTTTGGTCGCCTCTCGCCAGCTGTCTACAGAACGGAGATTATTGAATATTGCAGTCTTAAATTTTGCTTTGTTGTAAGCACGTCTTATTGCAGTAGAAAGGTATTCTCCACGGAGACCATTTAGGAGTTCAAGATATTTTGTGTCATTTTGTTCATCTCCGGAGTCAATAGGATGGCCATCGAAAAAATCCATTTTCGCGAGTCGTCCAGATAACTCTGAATCCGACGTACCGTGCATGAGTGAGTAAATTTTCGCACGGATGCTATCGGAGAGACTTTCCCACATTTCTGGATAATCGCCAGCTAAGCTAATGAGACGGCAGAGATATTCGCTGTTTACTTTTCCGTTGTCCTCCGCTCGGTCAGTGGCGTCCTTTAACACAGAGAAGAAAAGTGAATAATCAATTTCTTTAATCATCCTGCTCGCATGTCTAAAACGGAAAAAGACAGTGTCTTCCTGAACCTGAACGTCAGGTATCGAGGAAATATCTGGGGGAGTTAGTGTGCTCTTAATGAAAAGCTGCGTTAGTCTTCTTCGTCCAGTTTCTGTAAGGCGATTAAAATATTGTGTTTTGAGGTATTCCTTTACGCTTTTCTTTTGTGGCCAAGTCAAAGAGCAGATCTCATTTGAGAGTATTTCGGTCATTTTCTTTGATTTTTCTAGTGGGTGGCGGGTGAATAATTGAACATAGGCAAAATCAAGGTGAGCGTAAACCTCAGGGCGTGAAGGGGTGAATTGCGTATTCAAGCTACCTTTGGGATGAGGATGAGCGCACCGATTTCGATCTTCATAGAGCCTTGTTAGGGCAATTTCCTCATCAGGATCGATAATTTCGAACTCCAGTGCTTTTTTAAGAATGTTATGTTCTATTTGCTGCATCTTCTTCCAGCGACCACTATCTCCCATCTCAGTTGCTGCTTCTTCGTAACTCTTTATGTAAGAACGGGCGTTATTGTTTGAATCAGCCATCAAGGTGATTCTTTCCAGGATATCGAAGAATACTGCGACCCAAAGGGATAGTACCGCGGCTCTTTTTGCTCCAGCGTTCAAGGCATTAACTGACTCTTCAAAAAGTGATCGCGTATTAGGGATGATGATTTTATTGCTATCGAAGTCTAGTCGCAGCATTTACCTTGTCCTCTCTGTAACCTTACAGGTTGGTTATTTACGATTATCGGTATGATATCTGAGCTCTGGAGGAGGACACGTATCCAGGCGAATAATTAGCGATTCGCACGTGTTCTGGAGGACTAAATCTCCAAGGATGAAGTAGTAAAATATACCCAAAGTATCTTGTCTCGTCCCCTAAACGTGCGTACTGCACCCAACAATGCTGGAAAGTCCCAGACATAGCCCGCCTAACAGGACACAGCGAAGGCGTTATCTATAACTGGCAAAATGGCAAAACCAAACCCCTATGAGCCGTCTTATAGAATAGTGCGTCATTGGAGAGGGACTTCGGTTAGTTTAGCGCGTAAATATGTATGAGTGAGCAGATTAGTCACAAGGTGTCCATCGCGAGATGGTAAATCGGCTGTGTAAAAAGTTTAACGACGTCTCAAAGTTAGAAAAAGAATGATTATGGACAGGCTTCAGTACAAACTGTAACATCTGGCTTGAATCGTGCGGTATTAATATCCTAGGTATTAACGTCGGAAAAGCTCTAGGGATTGGCTGTGATTTCTCCGGGTTGGGAAAATCTAAACTCTATCAGGCTTTTCTTTTGAGCATTACATAAATAGCCTTGAGCATTTTCCAAAACTCTTTGAACTCCGATGTCCAACAGGTGGCACCAAAAAACATTACGATACTGAGAGCAAAGGAAGCTATCCCTCTTAATAAAAGAGAAGTTAAAGTGGTGTTGCCGATTGGATACAAAAGGAACCACACCAGCAGTGTGCCACCTATAGTAGCTATCGAGTATGCGGTAATTTTCAAAAAGTAGCCACGAGATGACACTTTAAATCCATGCTTATAGAGCATATAAGCTTCAATAGCTCCGGAAACAAAGAAGCTGGTAAAGCAATTCGCAATCAGTATCCCAATAATCCCAAATAGTTGCGCAGCTATAATACTTAAACCAATTAATACGATAGTCTCGATAATCGCTTTCCAGCGAGTGAACCAATATAGTCCATAAGCGCTAGTAAAAGTTAAAGCAGCGGTACGTATGGCTTTCAAATAAAAGAGGCAGACAATCGCTAGCTCGATTGATACTGGAAAAACATATTGTTCCCCGAAAAAGACATGCATAGCGTTGGTGAAAATAGCTAATAGAGGAATCGATACCAATGCTGCTAAACAGGCATTAACATAAAAAGTCAGATTGAAAACCCGCAGCTGCTTTTCTTGAGTCTCTTCAACCCCCAGATTACCTATGGATGCAACAGTGGCATCAAATACTCTGGAAATCAGGCGCTGTAAAGCGTTGGTGATTAGTAAATAATTTGCGTAAAGAGCAACGGTATGCAGACCAATAAAAACTGAAAGAATTACGTTGGTTGCCGGAGTTGAAGCTATACCAGCGATTTTATGAAGAACCAACGCGAAAGTATTTTTCTTTATTTTTGACAGTGTATCCGGGTCGATTTTCTGTACCGGCATTTTGCTCTTTAGGAATGGGTAACGACGATCGGTAACTATCGAAACTACGAAGTTTTGCAAGAAGGTACATACAACCATGCAAACTAAAAACCCAAAATAGGAACCTGTCGTTAAAAGTACGATGATTTGACCGAGGGTCATGATTAGAGTGAATACATAGCGCCAAATATCCACGAGATATTGCTTTTGATCTGCTCCAATCAAAGTGCCCTTATAGGAGTAGAGATAAGAGACAGCGGTGTTAGCTACAAACAATAGGAAATAAAGGCGCAGGTGTTTGATATCGGGTATTTCTTTTATAAACCACTCTAGTTTTAGAGAGAAGAAAATCCCTAGAGTCGTTACTATGGCTGCAATCGTCCAGTAGGCGCGGCGATAAAGTTGCATCAATGCACGAATCTTTTCGCGATTATTTTTCGCTAAAGGTTCGTAGAGTGAGTAGATTATCGCTGATCCGATTCCCAACTCGGCCAGAGAGAGCATTACCAGCAACGAGGAAAACAAACCCTCAATTCCTAAATAGTCCTGACTCAGGGTGCGCACAAATACCATGCGTGTTGCAAAGTTGCAGGCAATTGAAAATACCTGCCCAAGAATTCCAACCGCTGCGTTTTGTGCGCTTCTTTTAAGCCGAGTCATGCTCGCTCGCCGTTCCTGGTATGCGAGCCTTACCGGGCTAGGGCGGCTGAAATGTTGTCTTTATTTATATTTGATAGCAGTGTGCGGGTATCCCGAAGTTCTTGGGGTTTAGCTGCACCTGTTCTAGTTGCTAAGAGAATTGAATCCTGGGGTGCAACCTTTAAAACCCACTTGGGGTTGGATAGTAAATCGTCAATTAGCTTTACGGTCACCATTGTGTTGTCTGCAATCTCAGTGATTGTTTCATAGACCTCAGCGCTGGGGGCATTTGCTCCTAAACCAGCTACCCAAATGGTCTTGGTTGAATCCTCTTTTACTGACGATGCCAGTGATACCCCTAGGATAGAAACCTGCTGATTTCTCTTGACCTCACTCTTGTTAGGCCAAGAAACCAGGGAACCGCGAATCCCTAAGATGTCTACAAAATCGCGTCTAGTGCGTAATCGGGGATTAATGAACTCAATAAACATACCGACAATCAAACCGGCGCACAGTCCGAGAATAGCAAATAGGATAATACGCGAGATTGATAATCCTGACTTGTTTTCAGTAAGAACAGTTTCTGTGGGGGCGGTGGCCTGTTGATAGATATTTACTGACACCCCAGGGAATAATCCGGCGAGATCATTTTTTGTTTCCTTGAGAGCCCAATCGGTTGCTTCTTTTACTAGTTTTTGATTATCGCCAGTAACGTTGATGCTGAGGATGGGGACATTTACTGGCGTGCGGTAAAAAGAGTCTAGGTATGGAGGGGAACTAAAGGAAAGGCTTTCGGCATTAGTACCAAAGTGGGTAACTGCTCTTTTTGAAAGGTCTTGTTCGATAATTCCTTTTCCTGCCTTAATTACAAAACTGGAATAGTCGGTTGCATCATTGGATTCATTGTCTGAGGTTGTAACTTTAGTGGGAATCCCGAGGGCGGCGGACGAAGAGTAACTGCGGGAGAAAGAAGTGGCGGAGCCTCCGCTGGTAAATACCGGGACAGCTGTGAATAACAGGGCAAAAACAATACATAGCCACCAATACTTTTGTATGGCTCCTTTGGCAGAAGAAATAACTGCGTTAGGCATAGAGGTCTCCTTGTGGTTTCTTAGCTGCGAGTAATTCTAGTGGTTTCGAGGAAAGCAGAGCAAGGTTTAGTGGGTGCGGCTTGGGGTTATTTTGAGGTGAAGTACTCAGCTTTTCCCCTCGAGTCGAGTACTTAAGGCTAGAAGTCAGGTAGGGGCGGCGGGAAGATAAAACTTCGGCGAGCAGATAAACGATAGCTACTAGCAGCCAGAACTGTATCGAAACGATGAAGGTTAGCCATCCCAAGGCAGAGTCGCGGGGTATCCAGAAAATAGATTCCAAAGAGCACAATGCCACTAATCCGCTGATTCCTCCCCGGTCAAACATTCGGGGCATAGCTGCCAAAACAACTCCAAGTATTAGTGATCCGCAGATAACGCCGAGCCAGCTATAATCTACAAACAGTTCCAGTAAATAGGAAGAACCGTAGCCCTCGCCTCCTAGATAGTTCTGGTGTTGAAAAAAACTGAGCGCATGAGCAAAAGAATGAGACTCGGTGGCCATTGTCTGGCTGTTATTTCCGGGTAGGGAGGGTAAGCCGGAGAGTAGTCGCCCGTAGGAGTCACGGGTTAAAAAATCAATGAACGGACCGAAGGTGTAGTTGTTTTCAAAGGAAGCTGCTTTCTGAGCTGCATAGTAACCATGGGAAAGTACCTCAAAGGAAACTCCCTGTTTGTCAAAAAAATCAACAATACTCTCAAGAAAATTTGCGGTTAAATTTACTTGTTGAGAACGAATGTAGTTAATAGAATTCAGTATGACGATAGCAACGGGAATACCGAAAATTAGTCCTCTTTTTTCAAAACGTCCTATCCAGGTATCTTTACTGTCGTGGCGAGCTCGTAAAAAGAAGTAAAGCGTAGCAAAAAGAACTGAAAACATAAATCTGCCACGCAAGCCCACAAGAAGGGTGGGAATGTTTAGCAGTATATTTGAGCTTAGCGCTACATAGGCGTGTCGTTTACGCGGCATGGTGAGTAGATAAATGCAGAGCGCATAGTCAGTGAAGGTCGCTAAAGTGCGCACTGGTAAAGGGGCACTTTCTTTAAAGTACAGAAAATAATCAGTGTACGATTTATCTACGATGAAAGAGAGTTTTTCGTAACCAAGATAGGCGGAGGCTAGCCAGCAGATTATAAAAATAGTCAGGGAAACTGCGGCCAGGGCGTGTAAATTTAGATTCGCATCCCGGTATTTTTCTAGCAATTCAACTCGGTTACCGGAAACGAAGCGGTTTCGAATAAAAGCGAATCGAGAAATAGTTTCGCTTCGTGGTTGTCTGGTAAACAGAGCAAATAGAATCGCTCCCACCCCTAATGAAAATAGCGCTAAGAACAATATCCATAGAGAAAAGTCAACTGCGGGGACACCGCCAATCCACCACTTTTTCCCTTGTAAAATACGGACAAAGGGGCGACCTAAAAGGAATAAGAAAAAAGCAAGCAGAAAGAAAATAGTAACTATTTGTTCTCGCCAACGTGCGCAGCAGTAAACAATCAGGGCTGCCCAAATAGCCCAAATAGTCTTAAAGGAATTTTCCCAATCGACTCTTCCCCAGGTAAAAATAAAAGTAATAGCTGCAATAAAAGCTACGAATAATGCAGCAACGGCAATAATAGAGCGAACAGAGAAGGAGGTGGGAATAGAAATTCTGGTTGTACTATTAGATATTCGTGCCTGATTTGCCATTATCGCCACCGCGCATTTAGCTCATGACTTTGTCTGTGGTTTGGTGGAGGGGGAGTCATATAATCCTCGCCATATTCGACCCGTAGGAACTCGTCGTATCGACGGGGAATTGGGTACATGGATTCTCCAAATTTCACATAAATAGTTTCTTTAAAAATAGATTTACGATGATTCCGAAACAAATTATCAGATGCGAAAACCGTGGTCGCCTTGTCGAATGAATTGAACCATTTGCTAAGGAGTTTTGAGGATGCTACTCCGAACCGTTGGTATCCGATTAATTTTGCTAGCGGTGTTAAGAGAGGGCGTGCTATTTTACCTTTCCAGGTGTGTTTTGGGCGATTTGCTATCGTGGAAATCTGCATACAGACCAGAAGTAAGTAGATTATGCCCTTTCCAAGCGAATTTAAGAATCGGGAGTTTTTTTCCCCGTATAGGGGAAAAATATCAATCCAGACTCCCATATTGTTCACCTTGGCCGTGGATAAAGCTTCAGAGGTAACTGTGCGGGTGTCCACGACTTTCCCAAAAACTGTATAGGAATTGCAGTCAGTTTCGGGGCAGAGAAGTTCCCGGTTTTTGCCAATGGGAGAGGTAACCTTGTTGGCTTTGTAATATGCGAGCATTTTGTAATAGTCATTTGCAGGCATCCAAATGTCGATGTCATCATCCCAGGGAATCATGTCGCCGTGGCGCACCGCTCCCAATAGCGACCCATAGGCAATCCAATAGCGCCAGTTGTGGGCTTTGCAGAAAGAAGCAAAGTCTGCGAGAATCTCAAACTCCAGTTGTTTAACTTCCTGGAGTTTCAATGCCTCTCCTGGCTTAGGGACTAACATTTCAAGCTACTTTCTGTCCGGCAGTCTTATTTCAGCAGCCAGGCTTTCATCGGGTGATAGACGCGTTCTTCGACCGGAGGAATCGTCATGTAGTCTCCGTACATCATTGTGAGCATAGTATCGTAGTTCGCGGGGGCAGGGTATTTGCGATTCCCAAAAACCAGAGGGATGGATTTTTGGAACAGCGTAATCGGGAACTCACGTTCAGAGTGTGCGCTATAAAAGACACTTTGTGCTTTTTTAGTGGTAGGAAAGCAGAATTTTAACCATAATTCTAGGGCTTTAGCGAATGACGCATACCCAATCCGCTTTGCGAATCTCCCGCAAATCGAGGCAACTAGCTGACCACGTTTCCCAATTCCGGGAAGTCTCTTCCAACAGGCAATTCGCATTAGTAAATAAAGGAAGTCAGAAACGGTGGTTGCACTTTTTTGTATGAATTTCTGTTTATGAACTCCATACAGAGGGAATATATCGACCCATAGTCCATTAAGACTGGGAATCGAATCGATATCTAAAATTTCTTCTTCTACCAGAGTATGAGTATCTATTACTTTTCCCCAACTTACGGGGCAGCGCGAGTCGATTGCGGAGCAAACAAAGCGGTATCGATCATCAATAAAGCCGTTAGTTTCTTTTAGTAGCTCGATAAGTTGAAAATAATCATCCGCTAGCATCACCACATCGATGTCGTCATCCCAGGGGATTAAATCTTTATGCCTTACTGCTCCTAGCAGACTTCCGTAGGTAAGCCACATTCGGATTTTATGTTTCCGGCAGTACTGCCAAAGTATCTGAAGAATTTCTTTCTCGTGTGCCTGTATTTCTTTAAGTGATAATAGGCGCTCGGTGCTGTCACCAGAATCAAAACTCATTTCTACTCCTTTTGCCCTAGTCATATTAGAAACCATGCGAATGTATCTGTTAATCATACACAACGAACAGATAACAGCTTCTCCAGATTTAGGAAGATATTTACCTGGTCAGTTCAGATAAAAATCTTCGCCAGAGAGGAGCAATTTTCTGCATAGAAAAATTTTCCTTGACTAATCTCTGCCGCTTCGAAAACTCCTCTCGTAACTCTTGGCTAGCCATTAAATGTTGGAGGTTGCGTGCATAAAGGGGAGTATCAAAAGGTTTTACCAAGAAACCGCTCTGACCGTCAGCAATGATTTCATTGGGACCGGTAACTACGTCAAAAGAGACGCAAGGTAAGGAAAAAGCGGTAGCTTCTAGGAGGAACATCGGCATTCCCTCCATATCCGAAGTGAGAGTTCCGATTGAATATTTCGGGAATTCTTCATAGAGATGTGCGGTTTTTCCCCGTAAAAATACCTGGTTTTCCAAGCCGTACTCACCAATTTTCTTTTCCAAAGCTTCGCGTTCCGCACCGTCACCAAAGATGTCCCATTGCCAATCAGGGAAATTGGGGAAAATCTCTTTTGCAATCTCGGGAATCCGCAAGGGGCCTTTCTCTGCTGAAAGCCTGCCTGCCCAAATAATTCTTTTTGCGCTGATATCTGCCTGCACGTCCTCGGGATTAATCTCAGGATCAATCCAGTTTGTTATCACCGCTAGCTTTCGCCGCGGTATTTTAAGAAACTTTTGATAATCCGCGGCGCTGCGCTTAGTAAGCACCACCGTTCGGTCACACAGGCGGGCGGAAACCATGCGAATGGTGGTGATATCTTTTTGGCTTAGCTGCGCTGCCAGTGCTCCATGGTCATGAAACACAAACTTGCAGCGATTTCTGCCTCCGAACAAGCGGTTCCATAAAACCACCGGGGCGGCGATAATTCCCATATCAGTGGTTTGCAGGAGGCAAACGTCAATCTGGTTTTGTTTCAGATACTTTCGCAGGGGATTAAAAGATTGCACGATGGTTTTTCGAAGTCGCGGCATCGTGCCTTTGCCTAAATAGGAAACTGTAACCCGGGGGTCAATGGGGATAGAAGGACCGCGTTTTTCCGGATAGCCATAGAGATTAACAATGTGAACCTCAAAGTCAGCGCATAAGGCATTAGCTACCAGCCCAATTACCCTTTGTGCGCCTCCCACATTACCGATATCCCATATCGCAAAGGCGATTCTAGGCTTCCCCAAGAGTAGTTCTCCTTTGTTTAGCCTGGACGAGTAGTTTATAAAGCGGCCAGCCAAAAAAGAGTGCTAGTGCCGCTATCTTGCGAGTGTAGTGAAAACCGGACATTTTTATAACTGCCCAGGTGTGCGCCCGTAAGTCCTTTATAAGCTGAGCTCTGATAGTGTTTTCGGCTGGTGAATGACCCTGTAACAAACGGTCAAGTACCACAAAGCGGGCAGAAATCCAGCGAAAAGTTGCAGCCTCTTTCACCTGAGGATAGGACTGCACACAAATCCGGTGAGCCAAATCTGCCGCTTTTATTAGATCCAGGGAGCTGAAGCTGAAGGGCTGGGTCGTAATCGAGCTTTCTCGATGTACATATACATACAGAGGTTCAAGGTTTACTGAAACCTCTCTGAAATGTCCTAAACCGTCGATCGTGAAAAAGGAATCCTCATAGTAACGTCCTACTCGGAAGCGCAGCTTATCGAGGGCGGAACGCCGGTAAAGCCGATTGCATACAGATCCCGGAGCACGCCCTAATAAAGTAAGTTTAAAGAATTCTTCGTAGCTCAATGTCTCGCGTAGGGGACTGGTATTTACCCGGTCTTGGCTGCCGTAACGGTCTACTATGCCCACCACGGCTATCTCAATCGTAGCCTTGTTGAACTGTTGCAAAAGTGCTCCAATAAAATCTGGTAATACCAAATCATCGGAATCAATAAACGAAATGAATTCCCCAGAAGCTCGGGAGATTCCAGTATTACGCGCGGCCGAAAGACCGGCATTTTTTTGGTGGATTACGCGGATACGCGAATCCTCGCTCGCTAGCAAATCGCATAGTTTTCCAGAGTCATCCGTAGATCCGTCATCTACTAGAATAGCTTCCCATTTTTCATAGGATTGTGCCTGAATCGAGGCTACACAACGCCGGAGATGGTTACCGGTGTTGTAAACAGGCAGAATCAGGCTTACCAGGGGCTGCTCAGTGATAGCAGCATGGAGGGGGTTAGCATTTGCCATAACGATTAGATTTCCCAGCTAAATGCAGTTTTAAAGGTACTGCTGAGGTCATTACCAAAAACCCGGTGGATTCCATCTACATCTCGTACTGGGGAATCTTCAAAAATGATTCTGCTTATTCTGGCGCAGAAGCTGTCTTTTTCCCACAGAGAGGCGGCTTTTTCAAAATCTAAGCGACCAGAACGAGAACTACCTACCAGGGTAAGTCCCTTTTCTAGTACCGTGCGGGTAGCTATCCCCACCGGATTCTCAGTAACTCCCATCAAGGTAAGGACGCCCTGAGGTTTTATAACTTCAACTATCTCATTGATAGCAGATACGGAGCCTTCACCTCCGGCACATTCAAAAGCGTAATCTACCGAGAAATTCTCGGGAAGATTACCGGCAAGATAGGTGGCATTTGCCATGCTGAAATAGTCGAGTTTAGGGGGATTCACCCCGATTACTATTATCTCTAGCTCTGGATGAAGTTCTCGCAGTACCGAGGCGAGTATGTATCCGACTGACCCGTCTCCCCAGATTCCTACAGTGGTGCGGTCGGTGTCCGCTAGAGTCCTCCAACGGGAAACTGCGTGGCACGCAACCGAGGTCATTTCGGTTTGGGAAGTAAGGGGGCTTGCCTGGGGAATCTGCACCAGTTGTCTGGCCGGCAAATCCACGATTTCGCGCATGAAACCATCGGCACCTGAAGATAAAAAAGTAAAGCCAGGCGCGTAGTTTTCGTAAACTCCCGCTATGGGTTTTCCAGGGATATTTGGAATCATAGCTACCGGAGTGCCCGCCTGGAAAGCGCCAGAATCATCACGAACCACAACTCCGACAGCTTCGTGAATCAAAGCCATAGGGAATTTTTTTTCTAAAATAGCCTGAGGACGTTTTCCCTGATAATAGCGTTGATCCGCGTGGCAAATAGACATATGGGTGGGACGTACCCACACTCGATTCCGGGCGCTTATCTCGTGAAATTTTACCGCTACAGTGCGCGGAGCAGTTACCTGGTAGGAAGCAGTAATCATACAGCTTCTCCTTGGGGACTGCTTTCCTCGGGTAGACGGTCAATGAGAGCTTGAGCTATGCGGTAATCCATCACTGTGGTTAGCTTGATGTTTTCGGGTGCTCCTGCCACTAAGGCTACGGGAATATCGGCTAGAACCAGCGCTTTGCAGGCATCCGGAATGCTAGCTTTTTCTTCTTCACAAAGGCGCGTATAAGCATCTTGGAGTAAGCCAATCTTAAAACTTTGCGGGGTCTGCCCCTGATATAGCTGGCTGCGATCGGGGATTTCTGCAATTAAGGCAGCATCTGTGGAATTAACTATAGTGTCGGTCGCGGGTATAACGGTATCGCAGGCGCCGTGCTCTTGAGCAGCGCGGATATTGGCGGTAATAATCGCCAGAGAAACAAAGGGGCGGACTGCGTCGTGGGTTACCACAACCGAGTCAGGGTTATCTCCGTGGTCTTTCTGAATGTGATTAAGGATGTTAGCAATTGTTCCGTTACGGTTTGAGCCACCAGTAACCACAGTTACTTTCTCACTCAGTCCCTCGCGGCTAAGAATATCCCTCGTGTAGTCAGTCCAGTCTTTATGTACGCCAACGTATATTGAATCGAACTCGGGAATAAGTAAAAACTTTTCAATGGTGTGGAGGATAACCGGCTTGTCGCCCAGTTCTAGGAACTGTTTCGGCATATTCGCCATTTTCATCCGCGAGCCGGTGCCGCCCGCCAAAATCGCCGCATGTATCATAAACGCTGTGCTTTCTGGTTGTTTAGAGGCTTACGTAATCCGAATTATAGCTGTTTGTGATTTTGGGAGCTGAACATTTGTCGAGTGGCGCTGGAGTTCATATTTATAGATAGGGCAATTCAGTTAAAAATCATCCTGAGGAAGTGCTATTTCTTCCCTCTGAAGGCTCTATATGCGCCTTCAACTATTCCTTTCCAAGTGCCGATACCATAGGCGATATGGAGGGCGGGGAAAATCAAAGGCAGGGCGGCAGCTTTACTGGTGGGCGGATTCAGGGTTGGAAGCGATAGCGCACTTAAAGCCAGGTCGGCGGTTCCATAGCTGGCAGCTAGCAGCCGCAGCGGTAGCTTAACTCCTCGTAGTCGCAGTGCGATTCCCAGGGCAATTGCCAATACAAAAGCACCAGGTACCAGATGGTAGACCTCGACACATCCGGGTTGTACGAACAGGGTTCGCCCTATCCAGTAGCCGTTATGGTATTTTTGCCTAATCATTGCAGAAAGTGAAGGGCGAATTACCTGTTCAGAGTAGATTCTAGAATCAAAACAAATCTTGTATCCGGTCTTGCGAATTCGGTACGAATAGTCGTTGTCCTCAGTACGAGTGAGCTCCTCGTTAAAAGAACCCACTTTATCTATCACCGAGCGGCGGTATCCGGGGTGGAATACCGATTTTACGTACTGAGGTGCGATAGAGTCGGATTTTGACTTACCTCGATATTTTGCAATCGAGGCTCCAAATAAGGATTCTTCGACCGTATGCAATACCCGTTGCCAGGCAGTTGCATTCTTGGGAGTGACAGTAGGTCGAGGTCCCCCGACCACGTCCTCTCCTTCTTGCAGAACCGTTACCATTTGGCTCAAAAAATTATTTGGGATACGGGCGTGAGCATCTAGTCTGACTATTATCTCTCCGGTAGCAGAGTTAAGGAATAGATTGAATCCCTTAGGTAGGGTTTTACCGGGGTTATGGAGCAAAACGACGGATTCAAAGTCGGTTGCCTGCGCGGCAAAGTCCTTCATAATCCGGGGGGTAGCATCTTCAGAACCGCTATCTACCAGTACCACCTGGATAAGATGGTGTGGGTAGTCTTGAGCCTGGATACAGGAGAGCATATCGGGAAGATAATCCTCTTCATTTAACGCAATAATCCCCACAGATATTTTCGGTTTTTTTACAGACTCCAAGTGATTCATACTATTTCCTGGGTAGGACGCCAATAGTTAGTGCTGTCTATACTATCCTTGCTCACCGCATGGTTTGTCCAAGACACACTGCCCGGATAACAGAGTAAGAGAGTCGCGATTCGGTATTATTAGGGAATTAGAAACCGAACAAAGGCTACCGATAGATAGAAAGTTGGTCTCATGCAGGCACTTATTTTGGCGGCAGGAATGGGGTCTCGTCTTAAAGATCTCACTGCAGATAACACCAAGTGCATGGTGAAAGTCAATGGGGTAACTATGATTGAGCGGATGCTCAACCAGCTTGAAAATAAAGCTTTTTCCAAAATCATAATTGTGACCGGCTATGAGGGGCAGAAGCTAATCGATTTTATTGAAACTCTCGATATTTCTACTCCGATAGAGTTCATCAATAACCCGATTTATGACCAAACGAATAATATCTATTCACTTTGGCTAGCCAAGGACAAACTTCTTGAAGAAGATACGGTGCTACTAGAGTCAGACTTGATTTTTGAAGATAGCATCCTAGATGCCCTCCTTGACGATTCTCGTCCTACGTTGGCGCTGGTAGATAAATATGAGTCCTGGATGGATGGCACGGTGGTCCAACTAGATGAGGACGATAGTATTTCTGCTTTCGTCCCCGGCAAGAAATTTGTTTACCGCGATATTGATTCCTACTACAAGACTGTCAATATCTATAAGTTTTCCAAAGAGTTTTCTACCACGCATTATGTTCCGTTTCTAGATGCCTATACCCAGGCTCTAGGACGTAATGAATACTATGAGCAAGTCTTGCGGGTTATTACTTTACTAGATGATCCCGCGATAAAAGCCAAACGTCTAGATGGGCAGAAATGGTACGAAATCGATGACGTGCAAGATCTTGATATTGCGTCCTCGATATTCCATCCTGACACTGCTCAACGCAAGACATTATTTGAATCCCGCTATGGCGGATATTGGCGTTACCCCAAGATGCTCGACTATTGCTATCTGGTAAATCCCTATTTACCTCCCCAACGGATGAAGGACGAGATGCGAGCAAACTTTGATTCCCTGCTTGCGGACTATCCGTCCGGTATGGGAGTGAACTCTTTGCTTGCCGCCAAGAATTTTGCTTTGCGCCCCGAACAAGTAGTGGTTGGGAACGGGGCAGCAGAGCTAATCAAATCGCTAATGGCGCAGCTGCCGATGCCTTACGGAGTGGTTAGACCCACCTTTGAAGAATATCCCAATCGTTGCTCGCAAAAGCCGGTTGTATTCCAGGCAGATAACCCAGATTTTTCCTACACTGCTGATGACTTAATAGAGTTTTTCGGTCGCAGTGAGCAGGGTAAAACCGCTGATGGGGAGCGGGTAAAAGCCCTGGTTGTGATTAACCCCGACAATCCTTCGGGTAACTTCATCCCCCAGGCAGATGCGCTCCGCCTGGCAGATTGGGCGGAAGAAAGTGGGATAACTCTAGTTCTCGACGAAAGTTTCATTGACTTTGCTGAAGGTCAAGACAATTCGCTACTAAGCCAGGAAAATCTGGATTCCCATCCGCACTTATTCATAATGAAATCTATTTCCAAGAGTTACGGGGTTGCCGGGCTGCGGTTGGGGATTCTGGCTAGCTCTGATGCTGCGGCTATCGCAAGTTTCAAGAAAGATCTCCCTATATGGAACATTAATTCTTTTGCTGAATTCTATTTGCAAATCGAAGAAAAATATCGGAAAGACAACGCAGCTGCTTTTGAAAAGATAAAAACTGTGCGTGCCGAATTCCTGCAAGACTTGAATAGTATTCCTTATTTGCGGGTTATCCCCTCACAAGCCAACTTTGTGACCGCACAGGTGCTGGCTCCCCACAGTTCTAAAGAGGTAACTATCGCCTGTCTTGAAAATGACTTGATTATAAAAGATCTCTCTGAAAAAGAAGGTTTTGATGGGAAACAGTACATTCGTCTAGCGGTTCGTTCCACCCAGGATAACGCCCGTTTACTGGAAGTATTACGTGCCATCCAAGATGCAAATCGCTGATATTCATTCAAGAATCTGCAGTTAAGAACGGGATATATGAAGCTCATCGGGCATAAAGAGATTGTGGAGATACAACTGGATTCTGCTGCTATGTTGGATTGAGGCGCTAGAGAGGTCTCAGAGCCTGTTCCGTTTGAGTGGATGGGAGAAGTTGTAATGTCAAAGAAAAATGACCAGGATGAGCAGGATAGTGTGTTTCGTCTTGTTGAAGATTGTATTCTCGCGGAGAATGTCTCCTTGCGTAGTACAGTCAGGTGATTGCGTCCAAAGCAGACCCGCCTGGTAGTTCTTGACATACTTCTCGTCACTGGGTGCGTCTCTGTCCGCGAGGGACGTGTTCAGGGCTAAGCGACATTCAGGTATTCACCCCTAATGAATCTACCTCTTGCCCGATGATTTTAATTTTCCTATTTACCGTTATTTCGAACTGTAATTCTAGGAAATGTAATTACATTAAACTTGAGTCTATAATGAGAAAGATTAGAGGGGATCAGGTTATTAATTTGGCTAATTGTGGAACTATCCAAGTTTCTTTCTAAAATACTTTTCTGTAAAATGAGATAGCTTTTTAAATCTTTGATAGTCTTATTTCTAATATGTCTTGTAAATAAGGTACTTAATCGTGTCTCGCGAAAACGCGTTATAAATAATGCCAATGAAACTAATAATTCATACATTAGTAAATAGCAGAAATTGTGGCATGATATATTCCTAATGAAAATGGAAATTGGGATAGCGGAGATGTAGTAGAATATGACTAATTTTAAGAGGACTTCTGGAAGGTAATACTTGGTGTCCATTTGTTCTTTTTCTATAGTTATATAGCAGGATAGTATAGATTCCGCAAGTAGTAGAAGAAAAATAAATATGATAATTATTGTCATGCGTGCGCTACTATGTAATAAAAATATTGCAACTAATAAAATCAGTATGAGTAGTACGTATCTATCGGAGTGTGAGGAGTTTTCGTCTCTGTGACTTTGAAGGTTATTTAGCTTGTTTAGAGAGTCTAAAAATGGCTTAATTTTTAGGTGATTTTTGTTGGGTAAAAAAATTAATGAGTATAGGCATAGCGCATAAATGGATAAATTGATTATATAGTTTGAGTCTTTAAATACTATATATGCATTAAATTGTGTAACTTTTTGAATAGCTTTACTCAAGAATATTGCGCAAATTATCGTCAATATTATTGTGAGAATTAGGGATATGTTGTCAACTGTCTTGTCGTATTTTTCCTGTTCTATTCTTCTTTGGATAAAGTGTTTATCATACTCGTTTTGCCTGATGTAAGATGGGAGGGTTTTTAGCGCAAAAATAAGTGTTAAAAGTGTTAAATTGGTAGAAGTTAGGTTCTCGGTTGGGAAATTTAAGATGTCCTGTTTCGTAAATAGGCTGCAGAATAGAATAGTCATTACAGCTAAATTTAGAAATCCCAATGATAGTCGTAAAAAGTTATGCCTTATAGTGTTCGAAGGTAATCTAATAGGGTATTTTAATCTTTTTGGCAATTTTAATTATTTCCATCCAAGTTTCGTGTTGCGATGTTGGGTAAGTTTATCATGAGCCTTAGAATAGTGTGGCATGTTGGAGTGGAGTTTTCATTCAGGTGTCTAGCGTGTAGTGGCTGCTAATAATGTTAGGTACTTAATAAGAGCTAGGTTTTGTTCCGCTTCTTATACGGGGGTCAGTTCTCTGGCCCGGTGTTGATTATAGTTTGTGATTAGTTCCTCGGGGGTGGTGTAGCCGAGGGATTCATGGAGACGGGTATTGTTCCACCAGTGAACCCAGTTCAGAGTGGCCCATTCGACCTCGGTGCATGAACGCCAGGTCTGGGAATAGATAAGTTCTGTCTTATATAACCCGTTCACGCTTCTGCTTGGGTGTTGTCATAACTATCACCCACGGTTCCGGTAGAAGATTTGATTTTGTAATCAGTGATTTTCTCACTGCACTTAACGCTCGTGTACTGCGAACCATAATCGAAATGCTGAACAAGACCATCGAAATCTTTGGCGTTCATGATTGCTTGCTCAAGGGCTTCTAGCGGAAGTTCCTCGGTTTGCATGGTCGACCTGGTAGCCCACCCCACGATTTTCCTGCTATAAACATCAGTCACAAAGGCCGTATAGACGAACCCGGACAAGGTACGCACATAGGTGATGTCCGCAACCCACAGCCGGTTCGGCGCGTTGGAGCTGAACCGGCGTTGAACCAAGTCCGGGCGAGTATCAGGGGTAGGCGATGGTCGGGTAGTGACCGGTTTGCGACCGAGATGAACCCCACTAATCCCAGCAATCCTCATTAACCGTGCTACCTGGTCACGACCGATATACCAGCTCTCCCGACGCATCGCGTGCCACAGTTTACGCACCCCGTACACCCGATAATTTTCCTCGAAAACCCGGCGCACCTCACCAACCAAAACCTCATCACGCAAGGCTCGGCTACTCAGCGGTCGCTTCTTGACCAGACGATAGCCACGAGAGGTAATAAACCCGCCAACCGTGTGCTCGTTCAAGACCCGGCAAATACACTCGAGTAAGAAACAATCACGATACTCATCAACAAACGCAATCATTTCATCCCGGGCTGGTCGAGTTCTTTGGCAAAAAAGCCGAAGCAAGCTTCAAAATCTCGTTAGTTCGCCGCAGTTCAGCGTTCTCACGTTTGAGACGTTTAATCTCCTCGTGTTCCTCGCGGGTAACCCCAGGGTGCTGACCTGTATCAATCAATGACTGCTCGTACCAGCGACGCAGCGACTCAACCGATACACCCAGCCGTGGAGCAATCTCGCTGATGGCTCGCCACTGCGTACACGACCTGTCATCAGACAGACAATCACCAACCATCCTCACCACACAATCCCTGAAATCCTGCAAATACCTCTTAGACATGTTCCAATCCTCTCAAAAACAGGTAGGAACAAAACCCAGGAACTTCACTATCCAATAGCAAATCATCCTCTACCAAGGTCACGAAATCTGATCCAGCGACTCCATCACTCCGCAAGCCAAAAAAATCCTAAACAAACTGGGTCACTAAAGTTGCATGACTCAGGTCTGTATCTCCCTTGAGTATCAACCAGGAAACAATCTCAAAGCAGTAATATCAAGCAAGAATCGAACCCCTGCGAAGGTCAAGGCGATCCGGGATGGCGATAGCCAGAATCAGCGACGCCAGATAAGGTTTTGCTGGTTAAGACAGTAAACTGCATTTTTTAGGGCGCGGCGGTCGGTTTTTCCGCTTGGCAATAAGGGGAAGTCAGGAAGAATGGCCGCTGCCCTTGGCAAATGCGAAGCCGGCAAGCGCCCTCGCAAAGCGGCACGTAGTTTTTGTCCCAGGTACGCCGGATTTAAGTCTCCAAAGCTTAAATCTGCCGCACTTATCTCATCCATCCCCCCTATCCCACTCGAAGGCAAATCTCCCGAGCTTAACTCTTCCGGATTTAACTCACTTGAACTTACGTCTTTCGGATTTACTCCGGCGAAGTTTAGCTTTCCTGAAACCGGAGATTTCGGATTCAGCATAGAGGAAGATGTTTCATGCCCCCTCAACCTTTGCCGAGAAAAAACTGCACACAACACCTCGCCCCACTCCTCATCAGGCAGACCGCACAACTCTATCCCCGAAAAACCAAACCTCTCAGATGCTTCCTTTACTAGGGGAAGTGAAATATTGACACCCCCACAAATAATAGTGTCGTCTATCCTCCCTAATACCTCTAGGAGGGCAGAAGAAATATCATCAATGATTAGCGGGGCAGTTCGCTGGGCATAATCCTCGGAGCCTATCTCCTGATTTTGCGCCACATCGTTGCCCTTTTCGCGAAGTTGCAGCCGAATAGGCGTACTTTCTGGAGATGGCAACGGGAATGCTAGCGATGTGCCCTTATTCCTGCCAGCGCTAGAGCCAGCACCGTTTTCGGTAATGCTGCCCCCATGCTCGTCCTTAAAAACAATCCGTCCCCAATCATTCGTTCTAAGCCAGCGTTCCCCGTTAAACACCTGGATTTCACGGTCGCATTCTTCCTCTAAATACCCACTCATCAGCCCAGGAGTGCAAAGCCAAACCCTCCCCGCATTAACCGCAACTTTCACCCCCGGCAGCGGAATGCCGTCATAAACGCATCCGCCACAGGTTTCAGTCATGCCGTAGGTGGTTAGCAGATTTAACCCTTTCTCGCGGCCCTCGGTCAGCAGAACTGGGGAAATGCGCGCTCCTCCCACCAGGATTGCAGCGCATAAACGCAAAGCTGAAACCGCTTCCTTATTGGCGAGGGCGCGGCGCAGCTGAGTGGGTACTAACGACAAATAAAGTGGCAAGGCGGGGGAGGGAGATAACGAGGAGGTAAGTTCCCTGGCTCGCAGCAGTGCTTCCGTAAGGCGTGAGACGTTAAACCCGCCGGTCATGTCGATAGTTAGTGCTTCGCTACCGCTGGAAAGAGCACGGGCAATCACTTGGAAACCGGCAATATGATCCCGAGGTAGAGCCGAAATCCAAATCCCGTCTGCACCTAGGCGCTCGCGAGTTGCCTGGTGGGAGGCTTTCAGGGCGGAGAGTGAAAGTCCGACTAAGCGCCCTCCGGGTTTAGTTGATCCTGAAGTTGAAAGCAGGAAAACTACCTCTTTAGGTAATCGTTTTAGCCTCAAAGCCTGTTGGCGTGCCCAAGTAGGGCTGAGACGTTCAGCGCGGACGGGAAAGAATATCGGCTGGAAATTCTCTAAAAGCTGTAGGGCGGAAATCAGGTCTTTATGTTTGCTGTGTTGAGAGGTTTCGATATTGACCGGTGCTGCCGGTGCTGAGGGGTTTTCGGCTCGCAACCTGGTTTCTAGAGCGGTGAAAAATAACGCGTCGTGCTCTGGGTTATCGGATACTGGCAGGAAAATCAGGGGTCGAGGCGCGGTATCTTCTGTGGGCTGTCCTGGAGAGTTTTCCCTATTTGGTTTCGGCTGCAGCCAGATAGTTTGCGGAGCGTGTTCGGTTTTCTCAAGATGGTAGCTTCCTGCGCTGATGCTATCTGCAGAAGCTAAAATTTCGCATGCTTGCCTGGCTGTTGTGCTAGGTGGGGGAACAACGCGCAAATCCGACCTCCGATAGTAGGCGCTATCGTTAAGCTTATCGCGCCGGTGGGCAGTAGCTGTGGCTGCTGGGATTGGAGGGCAGTTATGTCTGGTTAGGGAGGGTGGTTTTGTATAGGGAGGGTGGTTTTGTGGCGTTAGTGGTGGATTTTTCGCCCTCCTGTGACGTTTCCGCCCTCCGCAGACAGTATTGCCCTCCCGGTTGCAGTTGTGGGCGGGACTGCTGATAGCGTCTTCGGAAAAATCGGGTATCACCCTCCCGGTTCGCGTGCAAACCCTCTTTTTTAGGTCTTAACTGCAAGTCGGGAGGGTGGTTCTGCATAGGGAGGGTGGTTTTGCGGCGTTAGTGGTGACCTTTCCGCCCTCCCGAGACGTTTTCACCCTCCCCAGACCGTATCGCCCGCCCGGTT